>NZ_JAKUFX010000164.1:0-11116 GCF_022663635.1 Bacillus cereus group sp. BfR-BA-01356
TATCTAGAAATATCTTGAGACGTCCAAGTATTTTCTTTATTACTGGACTCTTATTAGAGAGTAAAACTAAGCCTGAGATAGGGCTTAAATATTAATATACGAGGGGAATGGTACATGTATAACTGTAATCAATGTGGAACAGAAATGATTATGCAATTACAAGATAGATATAGAGAATATTGTCCCAAATGTGAAGAGCTTAAACCAAATAACTTGGTATACTATAATCTATATGAATTACTAGATTATATGGAAGCGAATCACTACATGAGTAAGGAAAATATGCTACTTAATTTTTTGAAATGGGAGTTTGATTTAACGAAAGGGAATATATTCAAGTTATATCTAGACATAGATAAATATGATCAATCCAATGATGAGGATTTTACAAGACAATTAGAGGACTATATGAAGGGAATTCGATTAAAATTAAATGTTAAATATGAAGATAATTATATTTGGATTAAGGTTAATTAGATGGAATTCCAGATGTAATGAATTTTGTTTTAAAGAGATAGTAAGTAATTGAGAGGGGATTAATAATGATGGAAGATTTGCAAAATGCAGTAATAAAATTTCGAGATGAGAGAAATTGGGGGCAGTTTCATAATGCGAAGGATCTAGCAATCTCGTTAAATTTAGAAGCATCAGAGTTGCTTGAGGCTTTTCAATGGAAGTCTAGTGAAGAAGCAACAGAGACGAAAATGCAGGAGATAAAAGAAGAAATGGCGGATGTAATGATTTATTTACTTATGCTAAGTGATAAATTAAATATTGATCTAGAAGAAGTAGTACATGCTAAGTTGGTAAAGAATGCAGAGAAATATCCTGTAGAAAAAGCATTTGGAAGTAATAAAAAATATAACGAACTGTAAAGCGATAATCGTTTTACAGTTTTTTGAAATGGTTATGAGAAAGCAGATGGTTGAGATCATGATTTGGATGTATGGATTGTATTCTAAAGGTATGCAATCTACACATCCTCAAATATTCTTAAAATTAAAAAGTAGGGAGTTATTCAAATGCTATCATTTGCAGCAAAATTATCTTCATTTTACATAATTAAAAAGAAGCGAAAAGAATTTGAGCAAGGTTGTATCAGAGATCCTAAAATAGATGGAATACCAGTAGTTTATATTCAACGAGATAAAAAGAATTTATATGTAGGTAAGTCCACAGATATTTATGGCCGTTTCATTGCACATTTAAATGATGAAGATAAAACATTCAAGGAAGTTATTGTGATAAAGAGTGATTTATTTAATGAAAGCTCAATTAAACATATTGAAACATTATTAATTGAATATTTATTAGCGGATGAAAAATTTAACTTACTGAATAAAGTCAGAGGACAAAAAATTCATTCCTATAATGGAATTGAAAATGTTGAAAATATGTTTGGAGAAATTTGGGCTCAATTAATGAAAGAAGGTATAGCTAGTGAGAATTTAGGTGAGATACATAATAAATTTATTTATAAATATTCACCATTTAAAGAGTTATCGGCAAATCAAATTGAGGTTTGCAAATACATTTTTAATACAATGCTTACTACATCAAATAGTCGACATTTGATTACAGGGGACCCGGGTACCGGTAAAACAATTGTATTAACAAATATCTTATATGCGCTTGCTTATGACGATAAAACTGGTAAAGCACGTGAGGGGCAGTCTCATGAAGACATTGCACTTATTGTCCCACAAAATCATTCTTTAAATTTATATAAGAGTTTAATGAAAAAACTAGGTTTACAAGGTATTACAGTACTTTCACCTTCATTATTTATTAAGAAAGCAAAAAATAGAGGATCTAAATATAAATATGTTTTTGTAGATGAAGCTCATCGTCTGAAACAATATTTTGGTAAACAAGCACGTGATTTAAAACATTTAGTTACTGATGATGGTTATACAAACGAGTTGGAATTAATAGAAACATTTGCATATCATTTAACAATAGTTTATGATCCATACCAAACGATTCGACCAGCAGATATAGATACAGATGCATTCCAACGGTTGACAGCGAATTATAAGAGGCATCCCTTACATAAACAATTCCGTTTAAAATCTGGAGATCAATATCTAGCATGGCTTCGTAAATATTTACAAATAGCAAATAATGTTGGAGTGTATGAAGAAGGGTTATTGCAGGGCTATGACTTTAAGGTAATGGACTCTATTACAGAATTAAATGAATCTATGAAAATGTTAAATGAAAAACATGAATTATGTCGTGTAGTCGCAGGTTATTCTTGGGAATGGATTACACAAAAGGATAAAAATCACTATGATATAAAAGATCCCGTTACAGGTGAGACATTCAAATGGAACTCAAAGGTAAAAGGTTGGATTAACTTTGAGAATAGTATAGAGGAAATAGGATGTATACATACTACACAAGGTGCGGATTTAAATTATGTTGGAGTGATTTTAGGAGCTGAAATTGATTGTGATTACGCAGGTGAAGAAAATGGAGACTATGATTTAAATAAGGCTAAGATTGTAGTGAATCCAAAAGAATATAAAGATCGAAACGGTCTTCCAATTAAGGGAACAGATATAAATAATGAGGAGTTAACATCCTATATTAAACGTATTTATTATGTATTATTATCTCGCGGAATAAATGGATGTTATGTCTATGCAGTAAATCAAAATATGCAAAGATATTTAAAGGAGATAGCAAAAGTAAGTCAATAATTATGAAAAGGGGTTACCTTTAATGCGGTAGTCCCTGCCAATTAGATGGCATTTAATAAGTATTTAAAAAGCCTTACTACACACAAATTGTAGTAAGGCTCTTATTATCTCTATAGAAATAAGGATTAGAAAATAACTTATCCCCTCGGAAGAAAAAAGACTTTATTTTAACTTCCCTATTGATAGGTTAACACGATAATTCCCATATTTTAATAGTCGCCCTAGAAAGTTATCCAATTCTTCATTAGAAGAAAAATGTGTTTTTAATAAATAACATCCTTCACCACTTACACGATGTACTTCAGATATTTCTTCTTCTTTTTGAAAGAAGTTCATAAACTCTTGATGATTAGCTGATGTGACAAACAAAGTAACAAATGCAGTCACTGTTTGTCCTAGTTTGATTCGGTTTATTGCGATTGTATATTGTTCAATAATCCCTAAATCCTCTAATCTCCTAATTCGATTTCCTACAGCCTGCCCAGTCATATGTATTTTTTGACCTAGTTCTTTCCATTGTATTCTTGAGTTTTCTCCTAATAATTTCAGTATCTCAAAATCTGTTTGATCAATAATATAAACCAATCCTTTCATCGTGAAAGTAGAAAAGCAGAAAGTGTTTCGCCAACTTATTCAGCTTATCGATACAATTCACTATACTAAGTTTATCCTCTTACATCGCATTGTTTATCAGTTATATTTACTTATAACACAGAGGACGCAACAAAAAAATACATCTAGATTTAAAGGAGGTTACAAATATGTTATTACAAGATATTTTATCGTTCAATGAAAAATTTGTAGAAAATAAGAAATACGCCCCCCGTGAAGCAACAAAAATGCCTAAGAAACGTATGGTTGTTGTTTCTTGCATGGATGCTCGTTTAATTGAGCTACTTCCAAAAGCTTTAGATATACACGATGGAGATGCAAAAGTTATCAGAAATGCAGGTGGTAAGATTGCTTCTCCTTTCGATAGTGTTATGCAAAGTGTTGTAGCATCAGTATATGATCTAAATGCAGATGAAATCTTTCTTATCGGACACCATAGATGTGGTGCAAGCCAAACTAATCCCAAAGGAACACTTCAAAAAATATTAGATCGTGGAGTAGCTTCACCAGAAATTTTAGCAGCAATTGAATATGCTGGTGTTGACCTTGAAAAATGGCTATTTGGATTCGATGATATCTGTGATTCGACTCAAGCTAATGTTGATTTAGTAAGAAATCATCCACTTATTCCAAAAGATGTTCCTGTACATGGTTTAGTTATTGATCCTCACACAGGTAAATTAGATGTAGTAGTTGATGGATATAAAACATTAAATGGTATGAAACATTAATCATTACTTAAATGAAGGGAAGTTATTAAATATGAATAGACAAGAAGCTACGCAAAAAATTATGGAAGCAAAAATCGCAAAAGGATTAACATGGGAAGAAATTTCAAAAGTAAGTGAAAACTCTGAGACTTGGGTTGTAACAGCATTATTAGGGCAGGCTACAATGACACGTCCGGAGGCAGAAAAAATCGGTAAACTATTAGAATTAGATGAAGAAGTAGTTCAGGCATTAACAGTAGTTCCACTTAGAGGTCAAGTAATGCAAATGCCTCCTACAGACCCAATCTTATATCGATTATATGAAATGATGTTACAATACGCACCAACTCTTAGAGAATTAATATTAGAAAAAGCTGGAGAAGGTGTAATGAGTGCAATCAACTTCAATCTAGGTGTGGATACACAAGAAGATCCAAAAGGTGGCGATCCTCGTATCGTTATTACACTTAACGGGAAATTCTTACCGTTCCGTACTTGGTAATTAATTAAAAATCTATCTATATAATTAAAATGATTTTATAGAGTTACAAAATCCATCCTTTTTAATTTAACTGTATAGAAAGGATGGATTTTTACTATGAGATTCTTTTTCGGTAAAGGAGAATAATATGAATAAAAAATACTTTAATACAAGCTTTAATATTCTACAGTGGTTTGTTTTTTTATTAGCAAATGCAATTGCATTGCCTATCATTATTGGTGGCATATTCCATTTATCAGTAGAAGATATTTCAACATTAATGCAGCGAACTTTTTTAGTCGTGGGAATAAGTTCATTTATACAAGCATGGTTTGGGCATCGCTATCCCATAGCGGATGGTCCAGCCGGTTCATGGGTAAGTATATTTGTCATACTGGGACAAGTTGCTATGCATCAGGGACAAAGTGCAAAAGACGTGTTGCAACTTTTAGAAGGTGGGTTAATTATTGCAGGTATATTACTCTTCGTTCTTGGTATAACAGGTCTTGTTCATCGAATCTTACGTTTATTTACTCCTTTAGTTACAGGGACATTTCTTTTAATTTTAGCACTTCAACTTAGTGGTGTGTTACTAAAAGGAATGATGGGATTACAAGGATCTGCAACTCATCCTGATTATCCAACAGCTACTATTGCGCTCTTTGTTTTTGCCCTTATTACTTTCTTATCAATTAAAGAGACAGGATGGATGAAAAGGTACGCTGTGTTACTTGGAATTTCATGTGGTTGGCTTTTGTATGCTCTTTTAGGAAAATCATCTTATATGCCTTCACACACAACGCTAGTTAAGTTACCAGATATATTTGCTTGGGGCACACCTAGATTGGATATTGGAATGACCCTAACTGCAACTTTATTTACATTTCTTTTAGTTGCAAATACAATTGCGGCTATTTCAGCTGTAAAACAAGTAGCTCCCTTATCTAAAGAAAATGAAAAGCAAACACTGAACCGTGGTGTATGGGTCGGAGGTATATCACATATTATCTCGTCGTTGTTTTCTACAATGGGTATTGTACCATTACCTGCATCAGCAGGATTTATTCAATTAACAGGACAAAGAAAAGTGAAGTCATTCCTTATAGCAAGTCTTATATTAGCAGGAATTTCTTTTGTTCCCTCAATCGTAAGCTTTATATCCTTGCTTCCAGGCCCTATTGCCAATGCTGCACTTTTAGCAACATTTGTCCAAGTAATAGGCATTTCATTTCAATCGATTTTACGCGAAGAATTAAATCAGCGCCAATTAACTATATTAGGAATTACATTATTAATGAGTTTAGGAATAATGTTTCTTCCAGAAAGCGCATTTAGTGGCATTCCTTCTTCCTTACAATATGTTTTAAGGAATGGATTGCTCGTGGGTACCGTCATTGTCATTTTATTGGAACAGTTTTGGAAAGAGTAAAGTATTTATAGGCTTTTTCATTTAGAAGAAAATAAAGAATGAAAATCAGCATTTGGAAATATTTTAAAATATCTTGATATAAATATATGTATTTTGTAATATATAGGTATATTGTTAGTTTATTTGATTCCGTTCATTCCCACACCTTATGTGTTGTGGTTGAGTTGTAGAAGTAAGTTTTTTTCTTACTTTAATTTTGAAAGGGCTTCTTTGAGCCGATTAGTGTAATTAGCTTATTTTGCTATGCACAATTAATCGACTTGAGGAGGCCTTTTTTTGTTTGGGTTTAAACAGGTATAAATATATATTTCTGTATAAAACAACAGATTAAGATAGGAAATTTATATAGGGGGAGAAAACATATGAGTAATTGATTTGTTTATCAGGGAAATTGGAGGGATATGTAGTTTTTTTACGTTAAATGTATACACGGATATATGAAACTGTGATTGTAAAATAGATACATAATAGATTTACGAATCGCAGCAAAAATAATTATATGGAAGTTTTGTAGACGACATAAATGTACTCATTATAAGAAGGATGAATAGAATTTTACTGTGAATTTTAATAAAAAACGTATCAATTGATACGTTTTTTATTGTAATTCTAGTAAATATGAGGTACGATTTGAAAGGGGAAAGAATTTTAATGCATATTAGCTTTCAAAATAGGGAGACAAAAAAGCACACTAATTTTACAATCGGGGAGATTGAGCAGTACATATTAGAGTTTAAAAAATTAATTAAAAATAATCGATTTACGGTTTCTCGAAATGAAAAAAGGAAAGAGAATAGTGAATTTTTAGAGGCTAATAAGATTAACGCTAGTAAAGTGAAAGAGATTCTTCTTAATATAAGAGTACGTGATTTTTGTTATGCAGTTGATAATAAAAATCCAAATTTTGCTCATGAAAAATTGTATATCTTTTGTCCACAATATGAGTTAGATAATTGGGGACAAAAGAAGTCGGTAGACATATATATTAAGATGAATCTAATTGAAAATAAGGACAGGAACAAATACATGATTGTTGTTTCTTTTCATAAAAGGAATAAACCAGTCACTTATCTTTTTAGGTAAAGATAAGTGACTAATGGTTTTAGAATGAGGGAGGATTTTTATGTTGGTTTTATGTGAGTTTTGTCGAGATATGGTAAAGTATTCTACTAAAGATGTTTCAAAAGTGACAGTCATTAGAGGGAAGCAATATCATTATGTAGGTAAAGAAGCAAATTGCGAGGAGTGTAAATCTGAAATATTTGTTCCTAACATTCATGATTATAATTTAGAACAATTAGATCATGCCTATAGACAACAGGAACAGTTAGTTACTATTTCTGAAATAAGAGAGGTTTTAGAAAAATATAAGATTGGAAAACGTCCATTGTCTTTACTTTTAGGTTGGGGAGAGGTTACCCTAACAAGGTATGTAAATGGAGATATTCCGACGAAGCAGTACTCGGATATATTGAAAAGATTAGGTAGAGATCAATCTTTTATGCTAGATATTTTGGAAAGAAATAAAGATTTAATTACTCAAAAAGCATATAGAGTCTCTAAAGAAGCAATCGCAAAGCTACAGGAAAATGATGATATTCCTTCTACGCAGACTACGAAAATCGAGGAAGTTGCTAACTATTTGCTATATAAAAATGATGATATTACTCCTTTAGCTCTTCAAAAGCTGTTATACTATGCGCAAGGATTTTGTAAGGTGTTTACTGGGACATATTTATTTGAAGATGATTGTGAAGTAGGAAGTCATGGCCCGGTATATCGAGTTATTTTTAATAAATATAAAGTATATCAGTACGACAATCTTGAAGTTAATTATGATAGTACAAATCAATTAACTCAAATAGAAAAGGAAATATTAGACTGTGTAATCAATACTTTAGGTTGTTATAGTGGGAAGAGTTTAGAAAAAATGATTCTATTTGACTTACCATGGGAAGTTACGCATCTAGAATTAGAAGATAATGATCCTGGTAAACCTATTATGGAAAAAGAAGAGATAGATAATTGCTTTAATACAATGAAACAGGCATATAATTTAGTTACAATTTCTGATATAAAGAAATATGGCATAAAAGCATTTGAAAATATAAACAATTCAATGTTGTAACTATATCATTTTTAATATGATTGATATATGAATTTTTTACTGTTAATCAGGCCTCTATAAAGGTATTAAAAGATAGTACTAATTACAAAGGGTTAGGATTGCAGAATATAAACATTATTAACACGATGTAAATATGCATATTAAATAAAAAGTAAAGTGGATTGATACATTATATGGTAAAATGATATATATGAAAACGTCTTATGAAGTAAATTTTACGCTTTGGACCTTTAGCTCAGCTGGTTAGAGCAAACGGCTCATAACCGTTCGGTCGTAGGTTCGAGTCCTACAAGGTCCACTTATAAACAAGGAGAAAGCACTCAAATGAGTGCTTTCTCCTTGTTTATAATAAATAAAGGGGATTGTGACATGAAAATAATTGATTTAGAGACAGAAAGAAAAAAGAAGGGAAAATTAATGGTAACTATTCCAATTATAGAACTAATATATGGAGAAAAAGGGGAAATTGAATTTAAAGTAGTGGGAAAAAAAGTTGTTCCGCAATCCATGTTAGAGAATTAAACTACTTTCAATTTCTATAGGCTGTAAGGTTGTTAAGTAGGAGATTTCTAAGTACGGAAACCTCGTGGATTTTGATTGATTATGCTATCCCTGTAGTTCCTAAGGCTAAGAGATGAGTTTTCTCCGTTAGTATGGGAGAAAAAGGAGAAAGGAAAGGACATAGCTATTGCGGTTTTAAATACGGGTTGCAATATTAATATAAAGACGTTATTCTTTCCTATGATTTCTCAGAAAGAATAACGCCTTTTTCATTTTAGAGAGTATTTTGTCTTGTTAGCTTGATAGCGATAGGGTAGCGCCATCAAAACGCAAATTTCGTACGCTAAGAGAATTTGGGAAGAGCTAAGGTTCTGATTCCCTTAAAGGACAAAACGAAGGAGAATTCCTAAAAATAAAGTTGTATTCATCTAGGAAAATTAATATGCTCTGAACTAAGAGGTAAGATATTTGCCAACCTTCTTCATATTTTTTGTAGCTGGAGTTAAATACAAAATATTACAGAAGTAGAGACAACATTGATAATTAGATTTAGCCCACTGGTGCGTTGTAACTAGTCTAATAGTAATCTTTCTCGAAGCTCACTGTATTATCGAAAAGAATTGCGCATGCTAATGCATTCATTGCTTATTCTTTAGTTTATTGAATATAATGATCCTATTTCTAAAATAGAAGGATGATAGGATCAATTACTTGTCACTTTAAATTTAATTAAAAAACAATTGTACTAACAGCATGTAGATAATTGTTCCACCTGCTATGGAGAGAAGCATTTGTCTCTTCCATATGTGAAGGATTATTACTACTCCTACTGAAATTAATTCTGGAGCACCATGATTGCCGGATAATAAGTTCAGATCCTTAAAACAGTAAATAACTAAAAGACTTATGACAGCTGAAGGTAGTACCTTACCGAGATACTGGACATATTGCGGAGTAGGTTTATCTGATGGGAACACTAAGAAGGGAAGGAACCTTGTAATCATTGTGCCTAAAACCACTATACCAACTGTTATAACTTGTTGCAGTAAACTCATTGTCACACGGAAACCTCCTCTATGTTCTCTATTGGTTTTTTTAGGATAGTAAGTACTAATAAAATCATAATCATTGCAGGAATTATGAAATTGTTTCCACCAAAAATAATTAGGCTAAATATCGATAATCCCAGTCCTACAAGAGCGCTATAATGCTTTTTCTCCCTCATCCATTGTTCAACAAAAATCACAACGAAAAGTGCTGTCATAACGAAATCTAGTCCTTTTGTATTGAACTGTACAAGGGAACCAAAAATACCACCAATTGCGGCTCCTATACCCCAATACAAATGATTAAGCAGTGTCACGAAGAACATAAACCAACCCTTATCAACACCTTTTGGAATATCAACAGTAGAATTAATAGAAAAAGATTCATCACATAGTCCAAAAATAAGATAAAACTGTTTCTTACCAGTTCCTTTATACTTATCTAGCATAGAAATACCATAAAATAAATGCCGTGCATTCACCATTAAAGTAAGAAAAAGTGCATGAATTGGATTAAAAGCAACCAGTAATAAATTAGCTGCAATAAATTCCATTGATCCTGCGAATATGATTAAACTCATTAGAATTGGATATATTGCACTGAAACCCAGAGAGTTCATGTAGATTCCATAAGCAATTCCTAAAAATACAAAACCAGCAAAAATAGGTATTGTATAAGGGAAAGCTGCACGGAATGCGATTCGTATTTGATTTCTATTTTTCATATTATTCACATCCTTAATCAAGAGCTTTATTGCATACAAATTTAACACATAAAATCCATACAATGAATAAGAAAATTGTATGGATTACAATTTTCTTTAGAGTAGTGTGTTATTCTAACTTTAAAATAATGCTGAGTTTATCTATAAAAATTTAATCGTAGAGGTGAAGCATGCCAGTAAATTCATTTGAAAATTACTCTATGTCTTGGAAACCTAATAAGGAACTATTAAAGCGTCCGTTTTATTCCTCTATTGCAGCACTACTTGAACATGATATTGTAAATGGTTTTTTAGCTCCAGGAACAAAATTGCCTCCACAACGAGAATTAGCGGATTTTTTAGATTTAAACTTTACAACAATTACCCGAGCTTACAAACTATGTGAAGTTAAAGGCCTAATTTACGCAATCACAGGGAGTGGAACTTTTGTAGCTCCTAATGCAACTCGTTCCATTACTATTTCTACAGAGGAAATCAGAAACTGCATTGATCTTGGATTAGTAGCATCATTTGAGCAAACTAATAGTATTGTCGCAGAGACTATTCAAAAGGTCGTAGATAAAAAGTATTTAGAGCAACTATTAAATTACAATGATCCAACTGGCCTTCCGCATCAAAAAACGGCAGGTCTCAATTGGATGAAGTCTTTTGGCATTAATGTGGATCAAGACCCATGCCCATCAACTTAAGAGTGAGCACAACCTGAGCTTTCGACTCATCGGATCAAAACATTCCTAAAATAAAAGCATACTCTTAAAAATAAGCATCTCAAATAAACC
>NZ_JAKUFX010000165.1:0-10708 GCF_022663635.1 Bacillus cereus group sp. BfR-BA-01356
ATGAACGTTACCAAGAAAAATTAAACGGCTTAAGCCCATTAGAATACAGGGTTCAAGCCGCTTAAAGTGTTTTTTATTATTTCCACTGTCTACTTGACAGGGAGCTGTTCAGATACTGAAAAACTAGATTCTTTTTCTGGGAATATAAGTAATGTAGCGCATGTAGGCTTTATGTGAACATAGTCGCGTATACGAGAACCGTAACATCCGATAATAAAATCTATTTTCGGATTGTTACTACATAGCCATGAGATGGTAGCTCCAACACTAAAGCCGATAAGTCCAATATGTGTGTAACGACTAGAAAGATGAGTAATGAATGTTTCAATTTGCTTTTTTCCATCTTCAAATCCAATATGATTCATAAAAAAATGATATGCTTTTTCTTCATCAATATAATGAAATGCAGGTTGCGATTGTAGCAGATTAGGACAGAATACATCTATATGAGATGAAGTAAAGTGCTGGGTAACGTGATGCATATGGTCGTTCACACCATATATTTCATGAACAATAACGAGAGCTAATTTTTCCTTCATAGTTATAAAGTACCTCTATGAAACTTAATTTCTTTCTCAACAAGACAAATACGCAGGTGGAAGTTTTCATACCATTGCTCACGACCTCTTTTTTTCGCTTCTTTATGTAAGGTGTTCTTTTTCCAATTTTCAATCGCATCAAGTGATTCCCAATAAGAAATTGTTATTCCGAGTCCAGAATTACCTCTTGCACTTTCTACACCTAAAAATCCAGGTTGTTGCTTTGCAAGTTTCTCCATTTCTTCGGCAACGGTATTATAGTCTGTTGTATCATTTGATAAATTAGAAGTGAATATAACTGCATAATAAGGCTTGTTTTTTTCTAAAGTAGATGCCATTATTTTTCCTCCTTAATGTATAGTACGAATAATTAATCCATAGTTTGTATTTTAGCAGGTCACAAAAAGAAAAGAAGTAGAAAATTCTTATTTTTTCAGCTCATGTAAAATAAAGGGTTGAAGAAATTTATAATAAGTAATCTGAAAGAAGAAAAATGCCACTTCAAAAGAGAAGTGGCATTTCTTATATTTCCTCTAAGCTATTAACTGGAACAGTTAATTCGCGTCCTGGGTTTTTTACTTCATATATGCGGGCGGTTTCATTGCTTTCATCGACGTGTTGAATCATAACAGGCATGCCTTGAAAATTGACATTGGCTTGTTCTGCTGACATAGAAAGCTCTTTTGCACGTTGTATATTCATTTATATTCCTCCCATTATTATTATCTTTGCTAAAAAAGAGGAATAATATACCATTTAGAGACATTCTTAAAGTTTTTGTATTATTTGTAATGTTTCTTTAATAAATGAAGAAAAGATGGAATCAGGATAACCATCTATCGTTTGAACTGCTTCTTTTGCTTCTTTCAGAGCAGCTGGTTTATCTTGAAGTTTTATATGACACAGGGCACGATAAGACCCAGCTGTTAATACCCACGATTGATCAAGTGGATGACTCATATAATCTGGTATGGTAGCGTGTTTTAATATTGCCAAAGCTTCCTTATAACGTTTTAAGCCATACAAAGATTTTCCTTTTTCAAGATAATATAATCCATCGTCTTGAAAGATTGGTTCATCTTTTAGTTTTTCTCGGAATTGTTCTAGATGTTCTAATGCGATTGTATATTCATTAGTAATTGTGTTGTAGTAGTAAGCTTTTAAAATATCAATAATCGCAATGGATAGAATATCTTCTGTAAAAATGGCAAATTGCTCCGATTTTTTTATGTAATATAAATACTGTTCTTTATCAGCTGTAATGACTTTTTGGTAAGATAAAATGCGATAAAATTCATCTGTTTTATAATACACTTGATGTTTTTTTGAAAATGCAAGTGCATCTAAAATGACTTTTTCACATTTTTCATAATTGCCGTATGCGAGTAAAATAATGGCTTCTTTTAAGTATAATTGTATATGTGTAATGAGATCCATTTCTAAATTCTTCGCTTTATATTCATCACGAATTGTAGCAATCATCTGTAAACATTCTTTATATTTTTTACGTTTGAAGAGCATATAGTAAAACAGTAGTTTCGTTTCAGTGCTTTCTCGATATAAAGTATATTTTTCAAATATAGAAACAGCAGTTTCAACGTAATATTCAATATGATAATCGTTCATAATAGTTGCTCCTGTTAGGAACTGTTTATATAAGCGAGCTGTATTTAAAGTAGAAGGTAGCTCTGTTTGAACGATAGGTAGTAAAGTCTTGTATACTTCATCGCATTTATTTGCCTTTATTAGTTGCTCCATTTTTTGAATGAGTTCTACAATTTCTCCTTCATCTTCTTCTAATAAAAAGCTCGTTTCACATTCAAGTTTTTCCGCAATATATTGTAATGTTTTCATAGAAGGTGTAGCTTTTCCATTTTCAATTTGACTAAGCATACTTTTTGTCAGTTCCGAACCTGCCAGTGCTGTTTGCGTAAGCTTTTTTTCTTTTCGTAATGCTTTAATTTTTTCGCCGAGAGTTGCCATATTATTGCTCCTTTATATTTAAAAAGTTTAATTGTATTTAACTTTTTGTTGTGAAAATTGGAAAGTTGATTATATAATAAGTTTAACACAATTTAACTTTTAAGGGGAGAGAGTCAAAAATGGAAGATATAAGTATAGGACAACATGATTCAAGAATGAAGATTGCAACGAGAAATATCATTTTAATGATGATTGGAAAAATGACGTCTTTATTAGGCGCAGGTATTTATACGTTCGCAATGGGGTTATATGTATTAAAGACTACTGGTTCAGGGATGGGGTTTGCAACTACGCTCGTTTGCGGATCACTTCCAAGGATGATCTGTGGCCCAATTGCTGGTGCTGTAGCAGACCGTGTGAATCGAAAATGGCTTGTCATTGGTACTGATTTATTAAGTAGCTTAACGATGCTTAGTATGTTTATTCTTGCTACTATATTTGGACCATCACTTCTTTTTATTTATATTTCAGCAGCATTATTATCAATTTGTGCAAGTTTTTATTCTGTTGCATTAACTTCGTCTATTCCGAGTTTAGTAGATGAAGGACGTATTCAAAAAGCGAGTGCTTTAAATCAAACGGCGGCTTCTTTATCAAATATTTTAGGACCGATTATTGGCGGAGTTGTATATGGTTTCTTTTCAATTAAATCGTTTTTCCTATTAAATAGTATTACGTTCTTTTTAGCGGTTATTTTGCAATTATTTATCGTATTTGATTTATATAAAAAAGAAGTGGCTGAGAGTACAGAGCATTTCTTGACGAGTATAAAAGAAGGTTTTTTATATGTAAAAAGACAACATGAAATATATGGTTTAATGAAAATAGCATTGTGGGTAAACTTTTTTGCGTGTGGTCTAACAGTTGCACTTCCTTACATTATCGTCCATACATTGCATTTATCTTCAAAGCAACTCGGTACTGTAGAAGGAATGTTAGCAGTCGGGATGCTAATGGGAGCGATTGCTTTATCAGTGCGTAAAGAAGTGAATACTCCGTTTCGTTCTATTTATACTGGACTGTTTTTGTTTGCAGGTTTAAGTTTATGTACAGTCTTTCCGTTGTTAGTTATCATTCCAAAAGTAGCAAGTTTTATTTACTATATTGCTTTTATGATGTTAACTGGTATAGCAATTATGATTGTAAACATTCCAATGCAAGTACATATGCAAAAAACGACAGATCCGAGCTACCTAGGGCGTGTGTTTGGCCTACTTGAAACAATTGCGACTGCAATCGCACCACTTGGTATGATTGTATATGGACTACTATTAGATATGTTGCCAACTAGCATTGTTATGATGACAATAGGCGGAGGGTTATTGTTAGTTGTATTAGTTGGAGTAAAGCAACATATGGCGAAAAAACAAGTAGATGTGTCCGCTTAAAAATAAGAAAATAATGAAAATTCGACTTATCATTATAAAAATGACCGAATTAGTATTTTAGTTTTTGAAACTCTTTTTCATGTATGTTACAGTATAGTGAGCAGGCAAAGAAAAGGAGACAACAGCATGAAAAAATTAAGTTTTGTTATGCTTTTTCTATTAGTCGTAATGGCTGGATGTAGCAATTATGACACATATATTGAAACAGGTATGCAATCATTGAAAGATGAAAAGTATAGTGATGCAACAATGTGGTTCGAAAAAGCAGAAAAAGAGAAATCAGGAAACGAAGCGAAATCATATAAAGAAGTTGCTGAGAAAATGGATCACGGAGCAACAGCATTAAAAGACGGTAAGTATTTAGAAGCGAAAGACATTGCAAATGAAGTGTTACAAAAGAAAAAAGATGATGAACTTGAAAAAGCTGTAACATCAAATGCAGAGAATATGCTTCAAAAAGCAAAAGATGTGGAAGAGAAAGTAAATGAAAGAGTGGCAAAGCGTAGAAAGGTAGAAGAAGAAGGAATCGATAAAATTATTAAAGCTGTCGATAGTATAGATGAAGTGAAAGAAAAAGAGAAGAAAGTATCAGAAGCATTAGATAAGGCTGAAGAGGCGCAAGCAAAAATTGAGGCAAAGAAAAATAAATAGATTTATAGTTTAAAAGGCTGTCGTGCATAACGACAGTCTTTTAATTTTTTGTTGCAAATGAAGTGATGCTCTGTAGTAAAAAAGAAATGATTTTAGAATTCCATCTGTCCTCATGATGAATCGTATAAATATTACGCTGAAATTCAAATTCAGGGATTGGTATATAGCATAGCTCATTTCGTTGTATTTCTTGCTCGATAGCAAGTTTAGAAATAAAGGCAATTCCATTACCATATTTTAAAATTTGTTTCATCGTTTCTAATGAGTCTAATTCAATTTCAGATTGGAATGTAATGTTGTGCGCCAACGTCCATTGTGTAAGTAAATCTCTCGTTGTAGATGGATTACGATGCAATAGTATGCGTTCCTTTTCGATATTTTGTAACGATACATTGTCTTTCTTTGAAAAATGATGTTCTTTGGAAAAGGCAAGAACAAGTGTATCGGGCATTATATTCGTTTGTTTTAAAAGAGGTTCATCAAATGGAGCAGCGGAAATTATCCCAAGATCGATTTCGTGATTTTGTAGCATCATTCGAATTTCAGGGGCTGTTTTCACTAGTAGCGTTATTTTTATATTGGGAAATTCGCATTGAAATTGATGAACGACTTCTGGCAAAAGATAAGTCGCTGGTACATAACTAGCGCCGATTGTTATAGCACCTTTATGAAAATCTTTAAACTCTTGCGTGACACGTCTAGCTTCTTTCATAAGCGCATCTATTTTACAAGCATAATGGTGCAAAGCCTCACCAGCCTCTGTTAAGAAATACCTTCCAGAACGTAATTCGAATAAAGACACACCGAGTTCTTCTTCTAAGCTTTTTATATGAAAAGTAATAGTTGGTTGTTTAACGCCAAGTTTTTCTGCAACGATTGTAAGCTTTTTGTATTTCTTAATAAGTACTACAATTTCTAATTTTAAGAGATTCATTATGAATTGCCGCCTTTTTTATTTTAAATATAGAAAAAATCTATAGAAATAAATAGTTTATTAGAAGTTTTTTAATTTAATCTTTACAGTACATTAACATTCAGTATAAATCTTCCATATAGAATGAAAGCAGGTTAAGAATGAGGGGAGAGAGGTGAAGCAATGGATATTAAAATTAGTGGATTAGAAAAGACATTTGGAAAAACACAGGCGTTAAAGCCGTTGCAGATTGTAATGAAACAAGGGGAATTCACTACACTTTTAGGGCCTTCGGGGTGTGGGAAAACGACTTTACTTAGAATGATAGCAGGGCTTGAAGAACCGGATAAAGGAGAAATATATTTTGGAGACCAGTGCATGTATTCTGCTACCAAAAAGATAAAGACATCTCCTCATGAACGGAATATCGGTATGGTATTTCAAGATTTTGCTTTATGGCCGCACATGACTGTTTTTGAAAATGTTGCATTTGGTTTAAGAGCTACAAAGCAAACGAATCATTTACGAGAAAAAGTAGAAGATGCGATAAAGCGAGTTCGCCTGCAAGGTATGGAGAAACGGTATCCACACGAACTTTCTGGTGGACAGCAACAACGTGTCGCATTCGCTAGAGCAATTGTAACAAAACCTCATTTTATTTTGTTTGATGAACCGCTAAGTGCACTCGATGCAATTTTGCGAGAAGAAATGAGAATAGAGCTTATGGATATCGTTCATTCCATTGGTTTAACTGCACTGTATGTCACTCACGATCAAACAGAAGCAATGTCAATGTCAGACCAAATTATTGTCATGAAACAAGGAGAAGTATTACAAAAAGGAACACCGGAAGATATTTATGTGAAACCGTCTCATGAATTTGTTGCCAAATTTGTTGGTAAGGCGAATTGGCTTGTAGAGGGTGAAAAAATGATTCGTCCAGAGCATGTGAGTTGGACAAAAAATGATGTGTGCGAAATGTATACAGGTGAAATTCAGCACGTTACATATGTAGGAGAACGTTATGAAGTGAAAGTAAATATGGGGACTTTAGGCATCTGGACAGCCTATTACAATAGTAAGCTAAGCATCGGGAAACCAGTATCGTTATATGTACCAAAAAAATGTATTCATCATATAGGGGGAGAATCGTATGAAGGAATTCAGTTCGCTTAAGTCTTTATTTGTATGTACTTTACTATTTTCTACTGTAGTAACGGGTTGTAGTTCAAAGACAGGTAATGCAGATGCAAAAAGTAAAAATACGAATGAAAAGAAAATTGTTGTATATAGTGCAGGGCCAAAAGGATTAGCAGAAAAAATTCAAAAAGACTTTGAAAAGAAAACTGGTATAAAGGTGGAAATGTTTCAAGGGACAACTGGTAAAATTTTAGCGAGAATGGAAGCTGAAAAGAAAAATCCAGTCGTTGACGTTGTCGTACTCGCTTCCTTACCAGCGATGGAAGGATTAAAGAAAGAGGGTCAAACGTTAGCTTATAAAGAGGCGAAACAAGCTGATAAGCTGCGTTCTGAATGGTCAGATGATAAAGGACATTATTTCGGGTATAGTGCTTCAGCATTAGGGATTGTGTACAATACAAAAAATGTGAAGACAGCGCCTGAAGATTGGAGCGATATAACGAAAGGAGAATGGAAAGGGAAAGTGAATCTTCCAGATCCAGCACTTTCAGGTTCAGCTTTAGATTTTGTAACAGGATACGTGAAAAAGAATGGACAAGATGGATGGAATTTATTTGAGCAGCTTAAGAAAAATGAAGTTACAGTAGCAGGAGCAAACCAGGAAGCGTTAGACCCAGTTGTAACAGGTGCGAAAGATATGGTCATTGCGGGTGTTGATTATATGACGTATAGCGCAAAAGCAAAGGGTGAACCTGTTGATATCGTATATCCAAAAAGCGGAACAGTTATTAGCCCACGTGCAGTGGGGATTATGAAGGATAGTAAAAATGTTGAAGGTGCAAAAGAGTTTATTGATTATTTATTATCCGATGATGTACAAAAACAAGTTTCTAAAGCGTATTTATTGCCTGGTAGAACAGATATAAAAGCTGAAAATAGACCAAATGTAGAAGAGATTCCAGTATTAAATATTGATTGGAAAACAGTTGAGAAAGAGCAAGATGAAATAGGGAAACAATTTAAGAAAGTATTTCAATAAGATGGTGATTCCATGGTAAATCGATTCGTATCAGTAAGACAAGTTGGAATGACGGTAGCGTTATTACTTGTGGCGATGTTAATCGTCATTCCACTTTTTCTTATTTTATTTTCTAGTGTATATGAAAATAGCAGTTGGAATTTTTTAAAGCCTTTTGAAGTGATGCAGAGTGGTGGATTAGCTGGGATTTTTCTGAATTCGATGCTTCTAGGTGTACTCGTTGTAATAGGAGCTACAATATTTGCATTTCCATTGGCGTTTATTATGAGCAAAACAGATGTAGGAAAGTATAGTAAGTTAGATATTGTTTTTATGATTCCATTTATGACACCGCCGTATATTGGATCAATGGGCTGGATTTTGTTCATGCAACCTAACGGCTATTTTGAACAATTTTTTCCGATGCTAAAGACAGTTTCATCATCGTTTTTTAGTTTAGGAGGTATGGTCTTAATTATGAGTCTGCATTTATTCCCATTCCTTTATTTCATGCTGAAAAACACGTTACTTCAGATTGGGAGTAGTAAAGAAGAAGCTGCAGCAGTTCATGGCGGAAGTTTTTTCTATCGTTTAAGAAAAATAATATTGCCGTTATTAGTATCAAGTTATGTAATGGGTGCTTTACTCATTTTTGTAAAGACGATTGCTGAATTTGGAACACCGGCTACATTCGGACGTAGAATAGGATTCCACGTGTTAACATCAGAAATCCATAAATTTATTTCGAGTTGGCCAATTGATTTTAGTAGTGCAACAGCATTATCTTCTTTATTACTTAGTGCTTGTATGCTTATTTGGTATATGCAAAATGTATTGAATCGAAAGTATTCATATGCAATGGTTAGTGGAAAAGGTGTGAAATCTAAAAGATATACTTTGTCTATATTTATGCGCGTTGTAGCATGGATGTATGTAATTGGTTTATTAATCGTATCAATTGGAATTCCATACTTTTCTATACTTATTGCTTCTTTGTCAAAATTAAGAGGCGGCGGTTTACATGTAAATAACTTTACAACAAGCCATTATGAGGCATTGTTTACAATAGGATCTCCGGGATTAGAGGCTTTATGGAATAGTTTTCTTTTTTCACTCGTAACAGCGATTATCGCGGTAATGATTGGAGTATTTTTGGCACTTATGGTTCGAAAGGGGAAAAAAACCTCTGAAAAATGTCTTGATATGTGCGGTATGTTACCGAACATGGTACCAGGAATCGTTATGGTTGTAGGTCTTATTCTATTTTGGAATTCACCATATATGCCTATGTCAATTTATAATACACCAATCATGGTTATCGTAACGTATGTTGTTCTGTTTTTACCTTACACGGTGCAATATGTAAAATCATCACTCGGACAAATTGATGATTCTCTCATGCAGGCAGGAAGTGTTTTTTCTGGAAATTATATTTATATTTTTAGAAAAATAATATTGCCTCTTATTATCCCAGGTATTCTTGCCGGATGGGCGATGACATTTACAATTTCGATAAGGGAGTTAGTAGCATCGCTTCTCGTACTACCTCCATCAGTAGAAACGTCAGCAACATTTATTTTTGCTCAATTTGAACAAGGAGAAGTATCTATTGGAATGGCGATGGCTGTCGTTTCAGTTGGACTTACAACACTATGTTTATTATTTCTGCAGCATATGGAGCAAAAACGAAAAGGGGTAGCATGATGAGGGTAGAAGTATGGGGAGGAGCAGGAGAGTACGGTCGCTCCTGCTATTTTGTAAAAAATAAAGAGACGAAAATAGTATTTGATTGTGGTATTAATCGATCTTATGAGGATGGTTATCCAAAAATAGAGAGAGAAGCTGCTCCATTTTTAGATGCGATATTTTTATCACATATTCATGAAGATCATACGATGGGTTTACCTTTATTAGCGAAGTATGGATATAAGAAAAAAATTTGGACGACTCGTTATACGAAGGAGAAACTGCTGTTATATTATGAAAAGTGGAGAAACTATAATGTGAGGCAAGGGTGGAATTTACCTTATAGCGACCAACACATAAAAGATTTAAATTATGTATGTATTGATGAGATTAGCAATCCAAATGAATGGGTACAAATTACTCCTACATTGCGGTTTCAATGGGGATATAGTGGGCATGTATTAGGAGCTGTTTGGTTTTTAGTTGATATGTGTAATACATACGTATTTTATTCAGGCGACTATTCAGCAGAGTCTAATATACTACGAGCTAATTTACCTGAGAAATTGGGCCACAATATAAAAGTTGCAATTGTAGATGCCGCTTATCACACAGAGGATGTTTCGCAAAATGAAAGATTAGACGATCTATGTGCAGAAATTGAACGAGTTATGCAAAATAAAGGAATAGCATTATTACCGCTGCCACAACTTGGTAGGGCACAAGATATAGTATTGTATTTATATGAACGATATAAAGAATTTCCGCTTATAGTAGATAAAGAAATTTTGGCTGGGTTTGAAGAGATGTTCGTATATAAAGATTGGATAAAAAATAATGAAGAACTTAAATGGGTTATGGAGAGTTTAAAAAGAAACATAATAGTGATGGATAATGATATTAGTATGCAAAATAGTTACGGAATAGTTGTAATGAGTGATGCGAATATGCAAACGAAACGAGCGCAGTTATATTATGAACAACTTCGGAATGAAAAACGGAATGCCGTTATTTTTACTGGGCATATTGCGAAAGGGAGTTTTGCAGAAAAAGTTATGAAAGAGCATGTAAGGAATACATGTAGGGTGAATCGAGTTGTGTATAAAGTTCACCAAAGTATAAGAGACGTTAAAGAGATGTTAAATACATTATTACCAGAACATACGGTGCTAGTGCACGCTTTGAAAGAGGATACGGATCGATTACAACAAAAGCTAAGTACAGCAGGATATGAAAATGTATATTCACTTGCAATGGAACGTGTAGAAGTCATTTGAAATGTAAAGACCTGCGGTAGTATGTCAACTGAAAAATAATATCTTTTGAAGTTATCAAAGGACAAATTGCTTAAAAAAGACATCACGAAACTAGACCAGTATTTTATGTAAAA
>NZ_JAKUFX010000166.1:0-10600 GCF_022663635.1 Bacillus cereus group sp. BfR-BA-01356
TCGAGAGATTCATAAGAAAACGTCATCCTTTCTAGTCTAGCTTTTTTAGAAAGAATAACGTTTTTTTACACTTGGGGGTAGTGAAGATTTTTAAGTTGATGGGCATGGGATATATATTATATTTAACAAAAAACAAAAATTAGTAACAACTGTAACAGCTTTAACATTAGGATGTGGATTTACTTTCGGATTAACACCAGCCTTTGCAGATTCTAATAAGATTAATACTCCTATTCATTCTATTCAAAACCAAGAGCAAGAGCCTTTTACTGGATATGTCATTTCAATAGATAACAATTATTTAGTGGTTGCTGCTACTTCTACAAAAGATGAAGCACTTATTTATCAACATAATTGGTGGGATTTAGTTTTTCAGAATAAAATTTTAAGAGTGCCTGTTTCTGATAGTGAACACTACACATTAGGTGAAAAATTAAACGTATATGCAGTTGGTTGGACTGCATAATTACCACCAATTGCTGTTATGCCTACTATTGAAAAAATAATCCAATAGATATTACTTACAATAATAAAGGATGTTTCTCTTCGAGTTCTTAACAACGGCTTATCAATTAAAACAAAAGCATTCATTTGAAGTACGACTGTTTCCGCAGCCTTCTTCAATTAACCAAGACTATATAAATTTTGTGGAAGAAAAACATTTCCACTCTATATAATGCAACTTCTTAATTAGATGTTCCAATTAAATATATTTTGATTAATCATAAGTTGACATTTGGCAAAAAGAAGATGCCGAAATATCAACTTGTAGTAATTGAAATTAAAATGCAGAAAACACACAAGAACGTCTCTAGCTCATTTAAATACTAGAGACGTTTTTCGTTTTTCGTTTTTCACTTATCTTTTAAACCATTAATTTTTTTCAGTTTCTCCATTTAATCGTTGATTTTTCAAATTAAAATAAGCATCTAATATATCTTTGCCATTTGCACAATTAATACCTGATTTCTCCTCTTGAATCCACGGCACAACAACAGAAAATACAGCTTCAGGATTATCATATATCTTATAACCTGCTAATGTTGAATTGTAACATTCTCTACGCAATCCTTTTTCATCTCTACCTTTCTCACTTTCTCTGTCATACACGGTCTGTGTAGTACCGGTTTTGCCAGTTGGTTTATATACTTTTCCTTATAAATCTAACTGTTATTAATAATTTTAAAATTATATAATATATTTTTAATAAGTAGTCCTCTTTAAACCAAAAATATAAATAACTCCTATTTAATTATATTTACATACTATTAACCTTATGTTAATGTGGACTCTATTATAATTAATTCTAGTTGATTTTTAAATTTCTTTACCCTGCTATAAGCAGTGCATACACAATATGAAAAATTAAAATAGTATTTCTTAAATTTTCATGGGAAATTACCGCTAAAGAATCTATAAAATATTATAATTAAATATTAAAAAATCGTGCCAAAAGATGTAGAGTATAAATTGTAAAGAATAGTATGTACACAAAGGTAATTTGAATTCAACAGCAACGAAATAATTATAAATTGAAATTTTAAGGATGTGAAAATATAATGAAACCGGTGTTAAAAAAAATATGTATTTCCTTTGCTTTTTCTTTAACAGGGTTATTCTGTTTTTTTAAGTTTAATGGAGACCTGTTATTGTATGGGGCAGGGATTTTAATGGGATATTTATCTTTATTTAATATCATAAGTTTATATCCTCAAAATCCCCATGATAAAATATTTACTAAAGTTCTTAAAAAAATTGCAGTTGTTTCCTTTAGTTTTGCAGTATTAGGAATATCCTTTGGCATAATACACGAATTATTAGGAGCATGGAGTCTTAGTATAATGACAAATTATTGGTTTCTAATGCTACTTTTATATGTAACAAACTTATTTTCATTAGTTATTTTAGTATTTGCAAATCAAAATGACCAACATTATCCCTGGTTTTATAGAATCCTTATACTTTTAAATTTCCTACTTACCTTAGGGCCAGTTTTATTCCCAATATTTATTCTAATTATTGGAAACGGTATGAACGCACATACCATATGGTAATCGTATTTAAATTACATAAGTCAAGATTGGTATATCGTAGTGATGCTTTGATATCAAAGCAAATTAAGCTGTAAATATGAAGAGTACAGATTATTTGTTTCAAAAAATAGAGTCTCAGAAACATGTTCTTGAGACTCTATTTTTTATTTCTGTTTAAATAAAACATGTATGTGAGAAGTAACTGTTTAAAGAAGTTAATACGAAGGCTCTTAAATTAAATCTAATACAAGATCCAATTTTTCGTTCTTTTTAACACCTAAGTCTTCAAATGCAATGCCATTTTTAATTACTATACTTAATTTTGATAAATTTTTAATATTTTCGATAGGATTACTAGGTAGTACCAATAAATTTGCTCTCTTCCCTTCATCTATTGTACCAACTTGTTTATCGATCCCTAAAATCTCCGAGTTACTTTTAGTCACCAAATGTATTGCTTTTTCTTCGGTAATACCGCCAAAGCGAATGATATGATCTAACTCTCTCCATAAATCATAGTGCGATACATAGGCCATTGCCGCATCGTTTCCGACTCCTACACTAATTTCATTCTCAATGGCTTGTTGAAAACTAATTAACATGTCTTCATAAACAATTTTTGCATTTTCAAAAAGTACATCATTAATGTTTGTTTTACTTCTATCTAGTAATGCATATGGATAAGCAGCTTGAAATGTCGGGATAAGTGAAGTATATCCTCGTAAAGCATTTGGATTTTGTTTATAAAGAGAGATAATTTCATCATCCATTTGAGCACCATGTTCAATTGTATCTACACCGCCCTTTAAAGCAATCCTAACTCCTTCAGTGCTCTCTACATGAGCTGCAACCATCATTCCAATTTTATGTGCTTCTTTACATATAGCTAAGACTTCTTCTTCAGTTAATTGAATTCTCCCTGCTTCGCCAATCGTTTTTGCATCGGTTACGCCACCAGTTACACAAATTTTAATTAAATCAACACCTTGGCGTACATTTTTACGTACATTCTTCACACCATCCCAAGGACCGTCAGTCTCCAGTGTTAAATAGGGTGCACCATGGCCACCTGTAGCACTAATAAAGAAACCTGAGACCAATAAGTCGGCACCAATAACTTTTTCAGCCTGTATATCATCGCGTAGTTTCACATCTTGATAAAAAAATTCTCCAACAGAGCGCATTGTGGTTACACCAGATTTTAATGCAACTAGAGCATTTTTCTTCATTCTATTATAAATAAACTTTTTTCCGAATCTTGTATCCAATAACTTAATTCCAAAATTCAGCACATCTTCACTAAAAGTTAGTCCTGTGGGGATTCCATCAGAAAATAAATGCGCATGTGCATTTATAAGTCCTGGCATAACATATTGGTGTTTGATATCAATTTGTTCGTAATCACTGGGGACAATCATTCCTTCAATATTTTTGATTTTTTCTATGACTCCTTCTTTATTGATGAGAATAACCATGTTTTTTTCTATTTTTCGATTCAAATCACCGTTTATAACTGTGCAATTCATTAATGCTGTTTTCTTTTTCATATCATTATCATCCTCACCTGAAAAGTAATCTAATAATTTGAGTAAATAGACAAATTTATAATTATTTTTTTATATCCTCTCTTAATACACCTTATTCTTTTATAAGAGTTCCTCTTTAGTCTTCCAAATTTAATAAATCAAATTCCTATATGTGCAGCCATTACTAATAAGGGTTGAATTGAAATAATGTATTACTATTAAAATTCGGAAGTTAAACGATAACTAAAAGAAAAATAACATTAGTAGCGGACAACAAACACATATATTAACCTTTTTGAAATTTCCCTCTTTACATTGTTTTATTTAGAGTATTTTATCCTTTTCTAAATAAACCTAATACTTCTGCTGATTCTGTTATATTTACAAACGCTTGTGGATCAACTTTAGAAATTATAGCTTTAATTCCAGATAGCTCTTCTCGAGAGATTACCGTCATTAATACATGTTTTTTCTCATTTGAGTATGCGCCTTCTCCATTTAGCAAAGTTATACCTCGTACAAAATTAGAGAGAAGTGTTTCTTTCATCTTTTCTACATGATCTGTTACAATCATCAGAGTTATTTTCCGATGTTTTGTATGAATTGCATCAATTACTTTTCCAGTAACATAAATGGATAATAAACTGTTTAAAGCAATATCCCAATTAAAAAACAATCCAGAAATAACAACTATAATCGTGTTAAGTACGATTAAAAATTTACCAAGCTGAATATCTTTTTTTCGTGAAAGCAACATACCGATAATATCAAATCCACCTGTTGAACCATTACAATTGAACACTATCCCAATACCAACCCCAGCAGCTACACCACCAAATAATGATGAGAGTAGTACATCGCTTGTCAATGCATGTATAGGAATAGCATATAATGCTGCTGAAAATGTAATAACTGAGACAATTGTGTAACTTATAAATCGTTTTCCTAGGCTAACATATCCCACAATAAGAATTGGTAAATTCAATAAAAAGTTTACCATCCCTATATTAAAAGGTGTTAAGATTCCAATGATAATTGCAACGCCACTAATTCCACTACTTAAAATTTCATGTGGAACTAGGAAAAGATTAAAAGAAAGTGCTGTAATGACAGAGCCAAAAATAACTCCAAGTAATCGATACATAGCTTTACCTGCCTTCAACAAAATGTAATATATAAAGTTTATTTTAAACAAAAGTATATTTTTAAATGTAAGGCTGTCGTATGAAATTCATTTAGAGACTTCTCTTCCTTTTCCTCAAATTAAATTCCTACTTTGCATCACGTTCCTTCTTCGTTTTCTTAGCTTGCTTGCCTTCGATTGCATCAAATTTTTGAAAGTAATTCGAATAAAAATACTTGAATGAACTCAACAATAATTAACATAAAAGCTTTTATTTGAAGAGACTCTTCTGAATTTCTATGTTAATAGCAACTAACTTACCTTGACTTAATATTAAATAATATTAATAATTATAGGAAATACCTAAAAAGTATCTTATTAATATCTTTTAGGTATAAATGATTGGAAGGAAGGGAAGGAAATGGAACTGAGACACATCCGATATTTTTTAGCACTGGCAGAGGAACTTAACTTTAGTAGAGCTGCGGAAAAACTACACATTGCTCAACCACCTCTGAGTAAGCAAATAAGGGAATTAGAGGAGGAAATTGGAGCGAAATTATTTAACCGGACAAAGCGGCATGTTGAGTTAACAAGTGCTGGAAAAGTGTTTCTAAATAGAGCTTATCAAATCCTTGATCAAGTTGAACAAGCGTGTATTAGCACCAGATTAACTTCTACCGGCTTTGAAGGCGAGCTTGTAATGGGATTTAGTGGCTCCGTACAAGACCTTATTCAACCTATTCAAGAATTCCGTAAACAATATCCTGAGATTGGGATTGTATTACAACAATTAAGTACACCTCTTCAAGTTAAAGCTTTACATGAAAAAAGAATTGATGTAGGTATAATAGCTGCCCCGATAAATAGCAATAAAATTCATGTAAAACCAATCCAAAAGGCATGCTTAAAGGCAATACTTCCTGAAAATCACCCTCTGGTTTCTAAACAAGCAATTTATATTGGTGATTTGGTGAACGAACCCTTTATTATGGCAACTAAATCAACAGCCCCATTTTATTATGATACTTTTATGAACCTATTCAAAAACGTGGAATTCTCACCAAAAATCATTATGCAAGCTAATGATCTTCAAACTGTTTCATCGTTAGTCGGAAATGGTATGGGAATTGCTTTGTTCCCCTCATCACTTTACCCATTAAGTGGTATTGTACAAAGAGAAGTTGAAGATATAAATATAGCAATTGAAGCGTCATTTGCATGGCGAAAAGATAATCAATCTGAAATACTACGTAAATTCTTAAAATTTTATTTTGATATGCATAATAATGAGTAAGTATTTGGTATGATTATTGTTTGTCGCCTTATAGGGGGTCCCACTACATCACTATTCTTAACAGATAATAAATCTCTAAGAAATAATGATTTAATCAAAATTTGATATATAAATATAAAATCAGAGAGTAATTTCAAAAAACAGCTTAAATCGCAATACAATATTACAAATCGATTTACTAAATAAATTAAATAAAAGGCAAATGAGAAATTACTAATTTCTAATAAAGAAACCATAATTATGATTTTTTAACAAAAACAGAAAAACTCTCCTAGTTATATTTCTTGATGTAAGAGAAAAAATTGTGATTAATCTCTCTGCATGATAATTAGAAGAGTATAAATAAACGCTATATATTTTCATTAATCATTAAAGTACTAAAACAGGTATTAGTACTTTAATCTCAAGTTATTAAAGCGTAAAGACTAAATACGATACCGAGAGACGTTACTATGAATATTCGTGAAGGATTAATTCCAACTAGGGAACATCATATATATTTGTGACTACTTTACCATCTTCAACACCAGTCGATTACTTATAAGCCATTTTTGAAACTTTTCAAACTCTGAAATGTACAGCATATAATGTAGGGGGGTACAGACATGATTCGTAAATGTGTACTTTTTACATGATGTATAAATTTCTAATGAATTCTATACTATAAACATCGCAATATAAGTTCTGAATTTTCTTTCTATTCACAGTATACTAAAATAAGGGAGACTTATCTCGTTATTTTAGTATACTGTGAATAGAATTAGGATTTTGTAATTTACTCCACATATACTTTGAATGAAATCATGATTGCTTGTTTATTGACCAAAAAATAAATATATGGTATGTTTACTGTAGATTAGATATATATTGAATGCATATTTAATGTATATAAAGTATAGCACTTAACTAAATTGCATAAACTAAAAAGACAGGATGCTGGAAACATCCCGTCCAATATGTAACTGCCGCTGTAAGGTGGTTGGTTGCAAGTTTTTAGTTATTTTCTTTTTGAACCACCTTTTGTCTTGCCGGACGCGGTGGTTCTTTTACGTTTATTATTACTTTTAACTAACTTATTTGCATAAGCATTTGCATAAGTTGTTACGAATACTGTTATGAATAGCTTCGTAGCATCTTGTAATAATTGAAGTAAAAAATCCATATCGGTTACTATATACATTATACCATAACCCCTACTGTATTAGGATATTATTAAATTAACCCTTTAAATTTGAAAAAGAAGTTTCTTAGTAAACTAACTAATATCAATTATTAGTTAGTTTACTATAATATAAATATGTATACTTAAAGTTTTCTTTTTCGTAATTTATTTTCTATGTTATATATCAAATTGCTTTCTTCTATTGAGCGCCTCTTATACTATTAAGTAAACAACAACTTAATTTCCAAAAATATCAATATTATAGATTGTGAATCTTTTTCTCTTATAATCAGTTCCTTTTTTTGTAATAACAGCAATTTTGACTGAACAAACAAAAAAACGACCTCTCAAATTCGCTTGTAAACGTCATAGGCGTTTAAGGTAATGCAATTAGACCTGATAGTTTATAAATTCCTTAAAAACAAAAATAGACCCCTTATAACGTTTTTTGTTTTTTTAGGGGTCTATTCTCTCTGGAATTTCTATTCTTCTATGTCTTCTTTTACTTCAGCGGTTAAAATGTCTTCAGCAAACTTCTTGTAGCCATTATACCCTATCATTTCAGCCTTTTTCTTTATTGCTTCTAATACCTTTTCATCAAGGTATAGACTTAAATGCTGCTTTTTTTCTTTCGACTCTTCTTTTGATCTATTTTCAATTCTTTCTTTGAATATTTCCAGATCTTTTTTTAAGTACAAGCGTTCAGTAGATTTCCCTTTAGCAATCTCTTTAAAAGGCAACATCCCATCTTTAGCTGCATTATGAACGTATGTCTTAGATTTGTTTAGAAATTCAGCAGCTTCTTTTAATGTTAAACAATCTTTGTATAATTCCTCTAGCTTTTTTACATCCTCTTTTTCAAAGCAATATCCTCCATCTGCTTTCCAGGTATCTAGATTGATAGGTTCGATGTGTTTATACTTAATTAAATAACCTAATTGATTTTTTGTTAACCCTACCCGATCGCATACCTCTTCTAAAGATAAATAGCTCATATCTCACCTCATCCGAAACTTTCATTCTAGCTGTTCTTTAAATTTTCTTAGTTGATACTTTGTTAAACCTGTTTCTTTTACTACATCTTTGATTGAGTACTCCTTATACTGCAGATATTTAAATGGATTTTCCATATAACGTTCTCGTACCTTATTAAATGTACTCTTTTTCGACAAAGAATTCAATTGATCTCCTTTCTCTCGGATGGAATCGAAAATGGGACACCCTTTACAATGTTTGTAGTTTCTTTGTTTTGCCTGTTCTTGCTCATCTGTACAATTCACTGATAGGTTGTTCAGAGGGCAAATTGAACAATGTGCATCTTCTAAATTATGGATTTCTTGTAAAATTTTTCGACGAAGATGAGTCAAAAAAAATCTCCTCCTACCGCATCTGGATTGAAATGTACAAAAAAAAACGAATTTAACATTTCCATTATATATCATCTAAACAGAAACGTTAAATTTTAAGGTAAAAATATTATTTTAATCATTTCATTTTATACCACGATAAATTATAAGTTTATTGTGGTATAATTAGAATTATAAAAATTTATATAAAAATATTTGTTTAATATTTCATTCTATAAAAGGTTGTGTTTAAATTTGAATATTATAAATTACGAACATAATAACCAAATTGTAAAATCAAAATCAGATTTTTTTGATAGCAGTCATTTTGAAAACATTATGGGTTTGGGTATCCGTAATATTGACTACTCCCAATTAAGTGAAGAATCATTGGTTTATTTATTTTTACACGATGAGCCTTCTTTAACGAAAAAAAGAAGTGAGCGAACAAAACAACAGTATCTGCACGATCTTTCTCATTTTCTTCGTTACATAAAAGAAACAATCGGAACCATCCAGGAGTTATCCCATAATGAGATGGAAATCTACTTCTATGAATTAAGTAAGAAATATGCAGCCACTACATTACGTAAAAAGAAAACAGTAGTTCAGCAGTTTTTAAAATATGTGTACGATAACAACGGACTCTCAGACAACTTTAGTAGTCGCCTTAAAAAAGTATCCGTAAAAAAAGAAGAGCTGGTCAATCGTGACCTTTACCCAGAAGAAGTTAACCAGATCTTAGATGAACTGAAAAAATCCAACTATTTTGTTTACACTGCATTTTTCCTGTTAACTACAACAGGACTACGAATTGAAGAAATCGCAACTGCTAAATGGGCAGATTTGGTCTTTCATTCATCTTTAAATGCCTATTTACTTCGTGTAGTTGGTAAAGGGAATAAAAGTAGGGAAGTTCGCATCTTTGAAGATACATTGGATGCTTTATGCCATGTTCGAAGTTTACGTAAACAAACAACAGAACTAGATGCATCGAGTACCTCCGCTTTTCTCCCTAAAGCTGATGGATCAAATTATCGAGCGGACTATCTCTCTTCTCTTGTGGCCAAAAAAATAGAAGAAATAAATTTAGATTTTCTGCGTTACCGACAGGATAGAATCACTCCTCACACTTGTAGGCATTTCATGGCTAATTACTTAATGGAAAAGGGTGTTGAACTAAAAAAAATAAGGGACTATTTAGGGCATGAATCTATCATGACTACAGAACGTTATTTAAGAGAGCGTACAAGACGTCAAAGCTTGGCCACAATAGATATAGGAAATTCATTATTTTAGTAAGTATATATAATAGGAAGAAACTCGATTTAATGTTTCGATTTCTTCCTGTTTTTTTGCTCATAGAACACTAAATATTTCTCTATCATCATAACATTTAAACTAATTATTACAAATTAATTTAAATTATGACTTATTATTAGTCATTAGGACACAATTTACCTTTTCTGTTTTACACTAACTTTATAAATCAGAAAGGAAAAGGTGATGATATGTCCCATCTAAGCAAACGACTTGCTGAATTGCGAAAAAAACAAGGATATACCCAATCCGATATATCACATCGCCTAAACATTGCCCGTACTACTTATGCAAATTGGGAATATGGGAAAGCTGATCCTGATGCAGATTCCATCATGAATCTTGCTGAAATACATAATGTCTCCATAGATGAACTATTCGGGCGAAATGCACCCCTCGAAAGTAAATTAGAATTAATTAAAGTAGCAATATCTGATTTGCCTCCACAAAAACAGCAAGAAGTGTTAGAGGTTCTTATTGACTACACCTACTTCATAAAAAAGCATTTTACCAAATGAATGTAAAATTATTTTTCAGCAAATTTTATATGATACGTGAGTTAAATGCACTTGTTTAATATTAGCCTGTAAAAAGGGGCTACACATTTTCAATGCTCCGCCCTCGCGGAATAATCTTATGAAACCCTTGTGTTATCAGTAGATTTGATAACACAGGGGTTTTTGCACATGCCCATCAACTTAAAAATCTTCACTACCCCCAAGTGTAAAAAAACGTTATTCTTTCTAAAAAAGCTAGACTAGAAAGGATGACGTTTTCTTATGAATCTCTCGAT
>NZ_JAKUFX010000167.1:0-10587 GCF_022663635.1 Bacillus cereus group sp. BfR-BA-01356
ATTATCTAGAAATATCTTGAGACGTCCAAGTATTTTCTTTATTACTGGACTCTTATTAGAGAGTAAAACTAAGCCTGAGATAGGGCTTAAATATTAATATACGAGGGGGATATATATTGTGTACCAGTAATATAGCATCTGCTAATGTATCTTTTGAAAAATTGAAAAGTCAGGAAGAGAATGAAGAAAGTATGGTGTCAATATGCCCGCAGTGTAAGGAACGGTCATATACAGCACTTTATAATGATCATCCAAAATGGATACAGTTTTGCCTATGTTGTAATTATCGAGAAGTAAATACTATGAATAGTCCGTTTGTTTATTAGATGCAGCTATTTACGTATTTTAAGTAGGAGGAAGAAATTTCGATATGAAAATATGGATTAAAGCTATTTGTATAACATCATTCGTAATTCAAATGTCAGCATGTAGCAGTTCCGTGCAAACAAAAAATGATTCGAGACCTGCCCAAGCAGTACAAAACGGAATACAACAGAACGTAGAAGGGAAAGGTATTGTTGATATTCCAGAAGCTTATAAAGGGAAATTAAAAGGCTTAGAGACCGTTAAAGGGAAGGTATTACATATTAAAGACGGAGATACGATAGACGTAAACGTAAAGGGGCAGAAACAGACGGTAAGGTTACTTTTATTAGATACCCCTGAGTCTGTATCTAATAAAATCCCACCACAAAAGATGGGAAAAGAAGCCTCTTCCTTTTTAAGGAAACAGCTAGAAGGGAAAAGTGTAACTTTGGTTTATGATCGAGGGCAAAAAGAAGACAAATACGGTAGGAAATTAGCTTATGTCTTTTGTGATGGAATACACATCAACGAAATAATGATCAAATCGGGTTATGGGATTATAGCCTATATTTCTAGACCTAATACTACATTGCTACCAGAAATGCTAGAAGCAGAAAAAGAAGCAAAAGAAACAAGGGCTGGTGTGTGGAACATTAAAGGATTTGTAGATGAAAAGAACCGCCACTATAACCGCAATGATGCAGCTTAATATCGATACTTATTCAAAAAGGAGGTCCATAAATGAATGGAAACAAAAGAAACATGTTCTTATCTTTTTTTATTTCAACTTTCTTTATTTTTTTGAGTCTCTTGCCGTTTAGTAGTAATGAATATGTATATGTTATTTCAAAAATCGGGGCTGCAGCTGGTGTAATAAATATTGTGATGATGAGCGTATTCTTATATTTTCAGAGCAAAAAAACGAGACATCTCTTGAGTTAATATGATACAAATACCAGTTTTCCTTACTCATACGTAAAAGATAAGAGTAAGGAAAACTGAAAGGGGAAGTTGAAGATGAGTCAAATGCCGGGGGTCTTGAAGTTTGTTTTAGCAAAGGAAAAACGATATGTATATTTGGTTGTAGCAGAAAAGAAAAACAAACGAGTGAAAACACATGTTGTATATGGATTCGGTCCACTAGAGAAAGCATTAGAAACTATGTATGGAATGCGTGATAATTTTGAGAATCGCTTTCCACCAGATTTAAAAGATAAGGGATATGACTGGGAAGATTTAAATGATTGGATACTATCCATAGAAACAGGCTATTCCAAATACGGAAATAAGTTAGTGACATTCTAAATAGAAAAGTGAGGTAGTATCACATGCTTGATACGAAATCTTTAGAACCGTATTTTTGTTTTTCTAATTCACCAGGTATTCAGTATATCGGAACGTATTGTCCAGATTATTCTAAAGATGAAAATAAACATGTAAAAGATTTTTTGCGAAAACTCATAGATTGCCTTTCGCATGTTGAACCGGCATACAGCCATGAAATTATATTAAGATTTTTACAGGATGAAACATATCAACAAGAGATACTATCACATGCGAATTTTCAGTCCGCATTCGATGAACAAGCAAAAGATTCTATTATTCATATGCTAGTAAATGAGTCTGAAATAATAGAAACAGTAAGTACTAGAATGAAGCAGTTAATAAACGGAGTAAGAAAGCCGATGGATCCTGATAAGTATGTTTTACTAGATTTTATTCAAAAGGCAAATACATATTTTGTACCGATAGACGATGGACGTAAGGAGTATACAAAATGGAACTGATCCGTAAGTATCATATTTTCTGCGCTTGGACAATCGCTATAAGTGCAATGTTGATTAGTTTGTTTTTTAGTGAATGGATGAAGTTACCTCCATGTGATTTGTGCTGGTATCAAAGGATGGCCATGTATCCATTAGTATTAATATTGGGGATAGGAATGTACAGAAAAGATCCGAACGTCAGCACGTATGCATTCCCATTTGCGTGTATCGGCTTAATGTTATCTGTATATCAAATTACAATTCAAACGTTTCCAGCTAGTGAGATGAAGATATGTTCAGTAGGAGTTTCTTGTACAGAAGATTATCTGAATTTATTTGGTTTCATCTCGATACCTATGCTATCATTTGTTGGAATTTTAGCCATCATAGTACTTTTATATATTAAACCTGATAAAGAGACAAAAGAACAAATAACACAGCGATTATAATCGATATACTCATATAAACACAAAATACTTATAACTTAAAAATAAAAAAGGAAACTAAAAAGGAGAAATTAAAATGACAACTATTCAAGCAAGTAATGAAATGCACAAAATCCCAGAGGCGGATGTAGAATTATTAAAGATTATGGCCCATCCAGTTAGATTACAAATCGTGAAGGAGCTAGAACACCGCAAGATTTGTAATGTAACACAATTAACGGAGCTATTAAATATTCCTCAATCTACGGTATCTCAGCATTTATCTAAAATGCGTGGGAAGATTCTTCGTTCGGAAAGAAGGGGATTAGAGATGTATTATCATATTGTAAATTCAAAGGCATGTCAGATTGTTAGTGTACTAGGTTTATAGAATAGTCTTGAACGGTAAAACAAGAACCTCATTTCATTTTGGGGTTCTTGTTTTACTATAGTTTTAGAATAATAGTTTTAATATTTTGAATTTTATTGATATATATTCAAAAATACACCTATTAAATTACAAATTCTGTTATTATATTATTAAAAGAAAATATGATAATTGGTATTGAGGGGGTAGATTATGAATATAGCAATCAAAGGAAACGAACAGATTCTGGGCTTATTAAATGATTGGTATGTGGAAATTCGTGCACGGCGCATAAGCAATGCGCATCGTTTAAAAGAAGAAATTGATGGTAAAATTCAAAATATAAAAGATCAGAACTTATTATTATACTATTCATTATTAGATTTTCGTCATCAATATGTAATTGATAACTTAGGTGTTTCTACAAGTAGTTTTGATAAAGTAGAATCTTTTGAGATTCCTTCTAACAACACTTTAACTTATTATTATCATTTCTTTAAAGCTATCCATGCTAGTGGAACTGGTAGTTATAAGGTTGCAAAAGAACACTTTGATCAAGCCGAAAAATTATTAGAGCTTATCAATGATGACGTTGAGAAAGCTGAATTTTATTATAAGTTAGGTGCATTCCATTTTGATATTTGTGATTCACTGGTCTCTTTTCAGTACACAACAAAGGCAAAAGAAATGTTTTTAGCCCATGCTGATTATGAACGTAATGTCGGCTTTTGTGAGAACTTGTTGGGGTTAGCTTGTATAAACTTAAAAGAATGGTCATTAGCAGAGGAACATTTTGCGGCCGCAATGGACAAGTTCCAAAAAGTCGGAGAAGATAAGTTTATTATTATGGTGCGCCATAACTTGGGTTGGATGTATTCTAAACAAAATCTATCATCTTTAGCGATTCGTTATTTATCTGAAGTCGTTGAAAATTCTCCAAACCATTACAAAGCCATGTATGCAAAGGCATTGGAACATTACAAACTGGACGAGCGAGATGTCGCAGCAGAACTCATTGAAAATGGATTAAATATTAGTAAGAAACTTAATCAAGAAGAGTTCATACATCGATATCTCATTTTACAAGAGCTAAACAATGCTTCACCTACTCAAAAGCTCGAAACCGTAGTGCTAGCAGGAATTGATTACTTCGAAAGAGAAGGATTGTATGAAGATGTTCAAGAGTCTTATGAGACGCTGGGAACAAAATTTTATGACGAAAAGAATCATCATGAGGCGAGTAAGTATTTCCATTTAGGGTTGAAAGCGAAACGAAAATTTTTTGAGGAAGGAGCTTTAAAATGAAAAAAATAGTATTCAGTTTAATGGGAATTGTCACGGCTATAACCTTGACTATAGGTGTGACGAATACAGCGAAAACTCCACAATCTTACGAAGTAATTCAAAGTCTTTCAGTTGGAGATCACGGTGGTTGATACACTAATTTAATGTATAATAAAAAGGGCTAGGATTTATCATCTAGTCCTTTTTTTATTGATTGGATGTTTTCATAAGGTTCAATTCGTAAAATTGTTAAAGCGTATGCCGTGATTCGAGGCCTACTACGTCTTTGGTTCAAATAAGAAAAAATACGATTGGGGAGTGAAGAGCAATAAAGAATCATATCAGGAGCCCTCAGGGACAACTATTGCAAATCAATAAGAAATGGTCTCACCTAAAGCAAAAACAGCGTGAAACCATATCAACTTGGCTGAGAGAGGCTTATATAGAGAAGATTAAAGTTCATAACCGTAGATTGAAAGCGAGAGAACATGAGGATGTTTTAGAAAGGGTAATGAGTAAAATCTATGATCGTGAAATTTGGATTCCTGATTATGAAGTCGAAAAGTATTACAAGGGAAAAATAAATAGATGGTATAACAAACACATTTCATTGGATGAAAAAAATGATAAGGAGGAGAATATATGAAACATAGTATCGGAAATGTGAGTACTTCATATATAATCCGTCTAATTTTAAATGATTTAGACGGATTTATTACAGCAGGAAAAAGGGAATTTAATTTTTGCTCAGAATCCGGAGTATCCTCTGTGGAGGAGCTAATTTCTGATTGGTTGGAGTGGTTTAATGATTACCCGCAAGGTATATCGCCAGATGAATTAAAAGAAATTGAAAGGGAGATAGGTGAATTGATGGGGAGTATGTTTATATGGTCTCATAATATTGAAGAAAGAGAAGGGTTTATAAAGCAATTTAGCGATTATTTCGGAGAATATATAGGTTTTTGTAAATTAGTTAGGGATGTATATCTTGAAGAGTTGAAAGATGAGTTGTCATATTAACATCATAAATTCCTAATATTATTATAAAAAGAAATTAAAACTAATGTTCTTTAAATAATGAAAAAGTTAAAGGAGAAAAGAAAGTGAAATTAGAGATTGAAAAGTTTATTAGTGAAATAGAATTTCCGGAAGCTGCTATGGGTCTTATTGAAGAGGGAATATTATGTTATAAAGCAGGAGCTTATAGGTCAGCGTATATCATGTCATATTTATTTTTCTTAAGTGTAGTGAAGCACAGAGCATTAGAAAGTTCATATGCTCCCATTGGGTATGGTAGGGAACGAAAGAAGAAAACAGACGAAATTCCAAACGATGAATTCTGGGAAAGAAAAGTATTCGACTTAATTACTACAGGAAAATCACATAGTTGTTATTTTGAAGTTAGCGAATTGATAATTACACAAATGGAATATTGGAGGACTTTGAGACACGAGTGTGTACTTTCTAAAGGTAATCAGTTTGTAGCAGCGCATGTTGAATCATTTTGGTTATTTTTACAAACAACTCTCCCTGAGTTATTAATTAACTGTAGGAAGAATGTCTTATCTAGAGAGGCTGAGGAGATTTTAGAAAATTTGTTTGAATGGGATAAAAAGTGAAGAGGTTTTATCGGATACTTTAATGAAGAGGAGGAAGCTATGACAATGTAGCTTCCCCTAAATAATTGCACAAAATGTTGATTTTGTGCAATTATTAGTATTTTTTATTCAAATTGTCTTCTTTCCAAGCGATCAACAGCCTCACGTTTCTTCTCATTATTAATATTTGTATAGATACTAGTAACTTCTACAGAAGTGTGGCCAAGTTGATCTCGGAGTAATACTAGGTCTTTGTTTTCCTTATAATGATTTGTAGCATATGTGTGCCGTAGTTTATGAGGGCTACGCTTCTCATCAAATGCACTTGAATATTTATCACATAACTTCTGTATAGCTCTAACAGTTAACTGTGTATATTTCCCCTTATAATTTGTTACAAAAAGTAGGTCTTCATCTTGAGGGCAGTTATATTTACTAGGACGAACCTTAATGTACTCCTGAATATCATCTAAGCAAGAGCGAGTAGCTAATACGGAAGATCTCTTATTACCTTTACGCGTTACTTTTACTTTCCCCTGGCGGAAGTTTATGCTAGATATAGTAAGACTAGCTACCTCAGAAACTCGAAGCCCAGTGCCTAAAATGAGGCTTATAATGGCTATGTCTCTTTCTTTATCACGCTGAAAAAAATTATATTTTTTTGGTGATATATCTTTCAACATTTCACCATAATCATTTGCTAGAAATTGAAGAAAAGCAACATCATCTTTTTCATTAAATATCATGTTTGCAACGTCATCTGCTCTTGCTGCTGCATCTACTTTCTCCTTATGCAGTTCAATTTTCTCCATTACATTACGAGAGATGTAATTTTCCCCTTGTTCATTCTCTGTATTTAGAGCTAAGTACTTGAATAGGGATTTTAAAGCGGAGAAAGTTCTGTTAATAGCTCTTGTCTCAATACCTTCTCCCTGTAGATATCTTTGAAAAGTTCTAGCTTCATTTAATGGTAGATTTTCTAGTGTTGAAATTGGTACATCACATATATTAGTGACCACCTTACCGTTTTCGACGGCTAATCGATTACTTATAAGCCATTTTAGAAACTTTTCAAATTCAGTAATGTAAGCATACAATGTAGCGGGGGAGAGGGCTGTTTTCATTTCTGCATACTCTATGATATACTAGGGCATTTTACTTTTATGCTTATCTATTAGTATTTTAAACTTTTCTTTTTCTTGGTTACTCATGTTGTACACATCAAATCAAATAATGTAAATTATTTTTTAAACTAATACTTAAACCGATATTTAAACTAACTATTCGGATTTTTGAGCTAGAATGCTATTTTAATAAATAACTTGATTACATATATGGATACCATAATAGTTTTTGAAAAAGAAGAGAGGTATCAATATATAATTGATACCTCTACTATACTCAATTCTATGAAATCCATCAAACTGTTCGTTAAATACACTTTTAACGGATACATTATATGAGATAATTATTGTAAATTGAAGAATTATTATTACATTCTGTATGCTATTGAATAGAGAACTGGTGTATGGTTAAATTCACTTTACTGTTAATTCTCCAAATTGGTCATATAGTAATTTTAAACGAATAGAATGATTTTCTTTTAAAAGCTCATAGGCTTCACGAAGTAATTTATGTCTTTTGTTATAGAGTGTAGAACATGTAAATGTGTTTGAATTACAACAAGGACAGACAATACCCATAATGGCCGTATTAAAAGCAATAAGAGTATTTTGATCTGGATCAATCTTACAAAATAAACGAACAGAGTTACCTGTGTCTGGCTTTACAATGATTGTGACCATGTTATCTTCTTTACGAATATTCCCATTAGAATCCATCTCTAAAGTGGCATGTGTTAGTTTCAATTACTTTCACTCCTTAATTTTTATGTATTAGTAGAATTTTTGGAGTATCTAAATAAACAAAGTTTATATTTAGATAAGTGCGATTTCTTAAGTTCATACAATTAGTATTATAACATCTATATCCCATCTGCTAGTGTACAAGGACATGAATCTCTAAACTATTTTGACAAAAAAATATAAACTTAATATAAAAAAATCAATTATCTATAGTAATCTAATCTTAATTAAGTAAAATCTTTAATTCATACAAAAATAATGCTCAGAGTCATTTAAGAACTTTGAGCTTTAAGGAGCTGACTGTGGTGAAAAAATAATAGAAGAGTTAATAAAAAAGAGTGCAAAACATGTCTGCATTCTTTTTTATTGCGCCCTAGCTACAATAGGTAAAGTATTTGTAATAAAGATAGGTGTATACATCTATAACTTAGATTTGGGCTAATTTCTCCATTTTTCAAGCAAAGGAAATATAGAGTTTATTTATGTGTATAGTGAGAATTAAGGTTTAGAATATTCTGTGTCAACATTATCAATTTACTATAGTTTACAATTATGTAAAAATAGAGATGATTATAATTTTTCGAAATAGTATATTAAAAGCTATCTTAAGGGTAATGTGAGCATTTATAGCCTACTTATAAAGTGGGATCAAGTTCTTGTAGAATTCACTAAACAAAATGAGGTGACTGTAAATTGAGAGAAATTGCGAAAAAAGTACAAATGATACGTTTACAGGAGGAGCATTTCGGAAGTCATGCAGACGCAGAACAGTATTGTGCCAAGCGGTGTAAAATAGAACGAGAGAGAATTAAATTAGAAAAAAATATAGTTAAAAAACGAACTCAAAAATTTCAAACGACAGAAGAAAAATGGGACTCAAAATGTAAAAAAGCAGTACAATTATTTAATCAAGGAGAGGAATATCCAACTATTGCAAAAAAACTGAGGTGCAATGTGAGTAATTTGTATAGAGAGCTCAAGAAACGGGGCGTATTACAAATGCCAAAGCAAGTAGCATCATCTAAATCATTAAAGTCATCCATAATACCACCACAAACAAAAAAATCGAAGTTCGAACGATATAAAGAGTATTATATGTATAAATAGAAGAATTAAAGGCTACTCGAAAGTTGCAAATATTTACATAATTTACCTGTAACTAATGGACTTTAAATAAAAAATTTAATTAAAAATACAAATTAATAATAATTACATCTAAAAAATTTTATTCTTAGATGTATCACGAAATACACTTTTTGAAATCACATTTAGCTCTCTTCTGAATTAAACTTATTCTCCTTTTGGCAGAATAAATAAAAATACCCAAATAACAAAAATGTGGATTAAAAAAAATAAGAGATTTTTTAGTGTTTGCTTCTAAATGTCCGCTAATGTTTAATGTTACACGGTTCTCTGAAATTTGTTATTCACTCTGTATATTTTATAACCGTTATTCTTAATATAATATTAAATGAATTTTTTATAAATGGAAGGGGATATATAATGTTAACTGAATTACAACAAAAGTTTTTCTTAAAGTTAAAAATTCCACCAAAAGAAAATGTGAATTTTGAAGATTTGCATACAATTCTTTTACAGATGGGGCACTTATTACCGTATGAAAACATAGACATCATGGAAGGAAATATACAAGAATTTTCTAGAGAAACTATTGAAGAAAAACTACTTTTAAAGAATCGTGGAGGATTATGCTATGAGATTAATTCTTTATTATATTATTTTTTGTGTGATTGTGGATTTAATGTGTATCGAATAGCTGGAACCCTTTATGATTCGAAAATAGGAAAGTGGAACCCGGATGATGGACACGCACTTATCGTTTTACAGCACAAAAATGAAAACTATATAATAGATGCTGGTTTTGCATCCTATCTTCCTTTACATCCTGTTCCTTTTCATGGTGACAGTGTGACTTCTGTAACGGGAGAATATCGTGTTCGTAGGCAAAATACAGAGAAAGGGACCTATGTATTTGAAATGAAAAAAGGGAAAAATGGGGAAACTTCTCATTTTCTTGATTCGGATCTTACTGATACCTGGTCTATCGGCTACGCTTTTTATTTAAATGCAATTGATGAAAAGAAAATAAATGCTATACAAAATATGGTTATAGAGCATCTAGAATCGCCAGTAAATAAGGGGAGTATTATTTGCAAATTAATTGGAAACGGTCATATTGCACTTACTGAGAAAAGTTTTACCGAAACTCGGCACGGAAAGAAGTCTAAAAAAGAAATAACAGTGAAACAATATTATCAAATACTTAGAGATAAATTCAATATATTTTTAGACATATAGCCTGAAGTTAATTGTAAAGGTTCACCATATTATTTCGCGAAAATTGTATGTTTCTGCACACGTTAATACTGAACAAAAAATTATAGGATTTCGCTTTTTTCGTGTTCAAAGCTCTTTTAAACTTACCTATATTCAGATAATTAAATGGAATTAAGTTACTAAGAAAAAGGGAATTTTACTATATTTTTAAAGAGTGAGGTTCCTATACTTGGGCAGATTATTGCAACGGATAAATTTGCCATTCTTATGATGGTTCATGGCAAGCAACAACTAGTCTACAAAAAAGCAATTTCCACAATCATTAAGTAATTCTTTTTCCTTTTTTTAAAGGAGGGAAAAACAACAAAAAAAAGAAGGTTGAAATCAACCTTCTTTAAAATAAAGGAACAGATGACAGATTACTACTCCAACTCTTAATCAATTATAATAAAGTTAGTGCGAATATTCAATTCGTTATAAAATTTCTTAATATTTATGGCTTATTTTCAAATTATAATATGAGTAATTCTTTTTATTAATATATGTTCGATCTTTCCTGTTGCAGAATGAACAGCTCCCTGTCAAGTAGACAGTGGAAATAATAAAAAACACTTTAAGCGGCTTGAACCCTGTATTCTAATGGGCTTAAGCCGTTTAATTTTTCTTGGTAACGTTCAT
>NZ_JAKUFX010000168.1:0-10535 GCF_022663635.1 Bacillus cereus group sp. BfR-BA-01356
TATTTTACATAAAATACTGGTCTAGTTTCGTGATGTCTTTTTTAAGCAATTTGTCCTTTGATAACTTCAAAAGATATTATTTTTCAGTTGACATACTACCGCAGGTCTTCTTTACTAACCGCTCCTTTCACATCAATTATAATTGTTCTTTTCTGTTCCTTTGTATCCGATATTTTCGGTTTACCCTTTTTTTCGATTTCCTTCTCTTGTACATTCATTGTAATAGGCGTTCGTTCTACACTCTGATTCGTTTTCCAAAAAACAAGAAAAAGTAAAGTTCCAATAATAGCTACTAAACCTAACCACTTTTTCGGAAAATCCCACATCATTTTACACCTCTAATCATAAATTTATAACATCATTCATATTGTTTAGGAGAAAGCTGTTACGAAGGAGGGATGAAACTTTGAACATAGGAATTATAGGGACAGGAAACATGGGGAATATACTAATCGATGCATTTTTAGAAACCCGTGCTGTCAAACCTTCGTGCCTTACAATCATTAATCGGACGCCTGCAAAAGCATATCATATAAAAGAAAAATACCCTTCTGTTCATATAGCAAAAACAATCCCGGAAGTAATCGAACAATCACAACTTATTTTTATTTGTGTCAAGCCGATAGATATATACCCTATCCTAAAAAAATACGCTGAACATTTTTCTGATGAAACGTGCTTAGTTTCTATTACAAGTCCAATATCTCCATCACAATTAGAGACTCTCGTACCTTGCCACGTCGCGCGTATCATTCCAAGTATCACAAATCGCGCGCTCTCTGGCGCCTCACTATTTACATTTGGAGATAATTGCTCTGAAGAATGGCAACAAAAACTACTTCGTCTATTCAAAAACATTTCTACACCTCTTGTAATAGAAGAAGATATAACGCGCGTTTCATCTGATATAGCAAGTTGCGGTCCTGCTTTCTTTAGTTATTTACTACAATGCTTCATTAACGCTGCTGTAGATAAAACAAATATTACACACGAAGAGGCTACTACTTTAGTAAGTGAAATGGTCGTGGGGATGGGGAAATTACTTGAAAAAGAAATCTTCACATTACCTACCTTACAAGAAAAGGTTTGCGTGAAAGGCGGCGTTACTGGGGAAGGCATTCGGGTTTTAGAAGAGCACGTTGGAGATATGTTCCATAAGTTAATCGAGCGAACACATGAAAAATTTGATGAAGATTTAGAATGCGTTGATCAGCAATTCAATAAACACACATAATAAATACGTCATTTTCATTCCAAATCCTTTTTATAAATACTTACTTTTTTACAATACATTTTCACTTCAACTACTATTCCCGCACTTTACTCATACGATCTTCAGATTATGCTAGAACTAAAAATACATCTTCTTTATAAAACAAAAGCAACCTTCTCGGTTGCTTTTGTTTTATCCGTTTTTCTTCGCCATGAAGAAAATACGCTCTGTTTGTTCTGTAACTTCAAGTCGCTCAAAATCACCTGTTACACGAAGCACTGTAAAACCTGCTTCTTCAAGCCATTTCGTTAACTCTTCCACTTGATATGCACGTTGCACGTGACATTCGTCAAACCGATGGTACACATCTTCTTCCGGATCTTGAACAAAGAATGTTAAATCATGCTCTACACTATTTGATTCTTCACCAGGGAAGCAATTCCAAATAAGAGATATTTCTTCTCCATTCACTGTATACGTTTCATTTTGAAATACATGATGTATTTTATATAAAGAATGTACATCAAATAAAAACAAACCATCTTGACGTAAATGGTGAAATACTCTTCTAAATGTTTCTTGTACTCCATCTTCTTGCAATACATAATTTAATGAATCACAAAAGATGGTTACACAATCAAACTCACCTGGAACATCAAGCTCTCGCATGTCTTGTTGATAAAAAGGAATAAAGTATCCCTCTCCTCCTAGTTTTTGCTGAGCGACTGTTAACATTTCTTCTGAAAGATCGACACCTATTAAATCGTAACCCTTTTGCACAAGCGGCAGGGTTACATTACCCGTACCGCATGCTACATCAAGAATTTTTGCCTCTTTCATATCTGCCTGCTGTAAACTTTCCTCTGTAAATTCCACCCATTTATCATAAGGGACATCATTCATTAGTTCGTCGTACAACAATGCAAATTGTTCGTATTTCATTGGCCTAACTCTTCTGTAATATCTTCACGTGGCACATCGCCCCATAGACGCTCTAAATTATAGTGATTACGCTCATCTTTATGGAATACATGAGCAACTACATCTCCAAGATCAACTAATACCCAACGTGCTTCGTCAAACCCTTCCATACGTTGTACGTCGATTTGGAACTCATGTGCTTTTGATTTAATTTCACGTGCAATTGCTTGCACTTGTTTGTCTGAATTCCCGTGACAAATAATGAAATAATCTGCAATTGGTGAAATACCTTGCATATTTAGGACAACCATATCTTCTGCTCTCTTATCATCAGCTGCTTTTGCCGCTAATACTAATAAATCTTTATCGTTCATTTACTCATTTCCTCCTTGATAACTGCATTGTATGTTTGGAATGTTAATGGATAAATCGTCTGATCTTTTTCCATTAAAAATTGAATTGTTCTCTTTAACGCAAATAATAAAGCTTGATTTATATCCGTATATGCGAGTTTACGAGCCTCTTCCACTCCTGGAAACTTTCGCCCAGGTTCAATGTAATCAGCTACATAAATCACTTTATCTAACATCGTCATATTCTCATGACCACTTGTATGATATGTAATAGCTTGCAAAATTTCAGAATCCGTAATGCCTACTTCTTTTTCTACTAAGTATGCCCCAACAGGTGCATGCCATAACTCTTTGTTATAGCAAAGTAAATCTTTCGGCAAATCTTCACGTTTAATAATCTCTTCCATCTCTGAAATCGCTCTACATTTCGCATAATCATGGAATATAGCTGCCATCTCTGCTTTTTTTTCGTCCACACCGTATAACTTAGCAAGCTCAATCGCTGTCTCCATTACACCAATTGTGTGTATATAACGTTTTTCATGCATTTGTTGTTTGACAATATGCAGTGCATTCTCACGATTCATACAACCCATTCCTCTCGATATATACCTGTACTTTTTCGGGAAGTAAATATTTACACGTTTTCTTCTCCTTATATCTCTCACGTAATAAGGATGAAGAAACTGCAAATTCCGGAATTTCCACTGTAGTAATCTTATATGGTGTATGCAATGTATACCCAGGTCTTGCAACTCCAACAAACGTTACAAGATTAAGTAAAGCTTCAATGTTATACCACTTCGGTAAATACTCAACCATATCCCCACCAATAATAAAGTGAAACTGCACATCCGGATACTTCTTCGTCAATTGTAACATAGTGTCATACGTATAAGATGGGCCCTTCCTACTTAGCTCTTCTAAACAAATAGAAAAGTGCTCTTCTGCCTCAGTCGCGAGCTCTAACATATGTAAACGACTTTCTACACTTGTAATATTCCGCCCTTGTTTATGTGGCGGAATCTGGTTTGGCAAGAACCATACTTCTTCCAAGTTCAAAGCGTGATATACTTCATTTGCAATTAGCAAATGTCCATAGTGAGGCGGATCAAATGTACCGCCAATGATGCCAATTTTTCTCAAAAGAAACGCCCCTTCCTTTTACATACAGCAACTCTCCTCGGTTAGGAATGAAGAGAGTTGCTATTAATAAAAGTTCAATTGGTTTCGCTCTCTACATCATTACGCATAAACGATAAAAATAGCGCATGCTAGTCTTTTTATCGAGGAAGCTTAATTTGTTTATTTTCTCTTGATTCTTTGTATAAAACGATTGTGCTTCCAATTACTTGAACGATTTCAGCACGTGCACCTTTTGCAAGTTCTTCCGCAACCTCACGGCGATCAAATTCACAGTTTTGTAATACACTTACTTTAAATAACTCACGAGCTTCTAAAGTATCTGCGATTTGTTTAATCATATTTTCATTTACTCCGCCTTTTCCTACTTGAAAAATTGGTGTTAAATGATGTGCTTGTGCACGTAAAAATCTTTTTTGTTTTCCTGTTAACATATATGTTAGCCTCCAAGCTTTTCTATAACTAATTGTTTCATTCTCTCGATATTTGGCGTGCGTCCTGTCCACATTTCAAATGCAAGTGCTCCTTGATAAACAAACATATCAATACCATTTTGAATGATTGCACCTTGCTCTTTTGCCTCACATAAAATTTTCGTTTCAAATGGATTATAAATTATATCTGATACAATCGTTCCTTTTTTTAACGAACAAATTTGTAATGGCGTATGTTCTACGTGTGGATGCATACCTATCGTTGTCGTCTGAATGATAATATCATAATTTCCTTGTTCTTCTGTCGCTTTTTCTAACGACAAAGCAACAGAATTAACATCGGCCGTACGTGCAGCAATAAGTTCCTTTGCCTTATCTACTGTACGATTGGCTACATCAATCTCTTTTACACCTACATCAGCAAGAGAAAAATAAATAGCTCGGCTAGCACCACCTGAACCAAGTAACAAAATACGTTTCCCTTGAAGTGGTTCATTACTAATTGACTGCAACGCTCGAACAAAACCAATCCCGTCTGTATTATAGCCAATTAATCTTCCATCCTTATGAACCACTGTATTTACTGCACCGATTTTCCTTGCCAATGGGTCAATCTCATCCAAATACTCCATAATAGCAACCTTGTGCGGAGTTGTTACATTAAATCCTGAAATACCTAATGCTTTTAAACCTCTTACTGCTTCCCCTAGCAATTCCTCTTCAACAAGGAACGCATGATAATGGGCATCCATATTCAAGTGTTCAAATGCATCGTTATGCATAACGGGTGATAATGAATGTCCAATTGGATTTCCGATTACACCATATAATTGTTTCATAAATCCCTCTCCATATTAAATTAAAGATTTACGTAGTGAAACACTTACTCCTTTTGGTACGTGTGCAACAATTTTTGCTCCTGGTTCGTTCACAGTAACCCATCCTAATCCAGAGAATACAACATCCGTTTTAGGTTCACGAATATTAAATTCGTATTTCACTAGCTCAGGCATATTTGCTAATTCTTCTGGCGTTGGTGGGCTTAGTAAATCCCCGGCATGATTTTTATATAATTCATCTGCTTTCTCAAGCTTTGTACGATGGATTGTTAAGCGATTCGAGAAGTGACAAGTAAATGCACGACGACCACCACTTACATAATCAAAACGTGCCAATCCACTAAAGAATAACGTTTGTTCTTCATTTAATTGGAATACCATCGGCTTAATTTCTTTTGTTGGTGTAATAAGCTTTAAGCTTTGCTTTCCAACATAATGAGCCATTTGGTGGTGGTTAATAATACCTGGCGTATCATATAAAGAAGACTCTTCGTCCAATGGAATATCAATTAAATCAAGTGTTGTTCCTGGGAAATGAGATGTTGTAATTACATTTTCAGTCTCATCACTAAATTCTTTAATCATACGATTAATAAATGTCGATTTCCCTACATTCGTACATCCAACAACATAAACATCTTTGCCGCCGCGATAATACTCAATAGCATCTGCTAATTCAGCGATTCCTTGTCCCTTCGCTGCACTAATTAAAAAGACATCTTCTGGTTTTAATCCTAGCTGCTTTGCACTATAGCGCATCCAATGTTTTACTTTATCATGTTTTACTGACTTTGGAATTAAATCAGCTTTATTTCCAACAAGTAATACTTTATTATTCCCTACGAAACGATGTAAGCCAGGTAACCAGCTACCATTAAAATCAAAAATATCTACAATTTTGACTACTAATGCATCTGATTTTCCAATTCCATTTAAAATGCGTAGGAAGTCATCATCTGTTAACGATACATCTTGAATTTCATTGTAATGCTTCAAGCGAAAACAACGTTGACAAATAACTTGTTCTTTCTCTAAAGATGAGGCAGGAGCATACCCCACTTCGTTTTTATTTTCTGTTTGAATTTCTACACCGCAACCAATACATTTAATTGTTTCAGTCAAACTTTATTCCTCCCAGTTAATTAAACCTTTTTTCTTCATATTTTTCATAATTCTTCGTTCAATTTTTCGATTAAAGCGCGTTACTAATCCGTCCGTTTGTGCTACCGGTACAACTAAAATTGTATGAAGGCCTACTCGGTTTCCACCAAGCACGTCAGTCAGTAACTGATCTCCAATTACTACAACTTCATCTGGCTGCAAACGCATCTCTTGTATCGCACGCTTAAATGCGCGAACAAATGGTTTACGTGCACTATGAATAAATGGAATACCTAATGGATCAGCAAAATCTTTTACACGTTGCTCATTATTATTTGAAACGACCGTTACTTGAATGCCTTGCTCTTTCATTTCCAAAAACCATTTTTCAAGTTGCGGTGTTGCATTGGGACGATCCCATTCAATTAAAGTGTTATCTAAGTCAGTAATAACACCTTTAATCCCACGTTTTTTTAAATCTTCTGGTTGAACATGATATACATTTTTCACATATTCATTTGGTAAAAATAGTTTCAATTTCTTTCACCTCTTTGAGGATTTTTCATAAAATTTTTCGACAACATTTTTCGATATATAACCTGTGGATAAAATTGTACACATTTTCCACATTAATTTTTCAGTTAATTTGGAATTTACTAACAAACTATACACACTTTATCCACCTAGGTATGTGGATAACCACTCGTTTGTGACTGTCATATTTTTTTGGTACATTAAATGCATCAACGAATCAATCCTTATATTATTAGGAGGTGACTCACCTTGAAAACAAAACATATGGAACAGTTATCCACTGAGTTACTCACTGAGTCTTATTATAAAGCAAAAGAACTAAAATTAAATCCCGACTTCATTTTACTTATAAAACAAGAAATCATTAGACGCTCATTAGAGGACAAGCTTGTCAAATCATCTTGATTACATATAAAGTGAAAGTTTAATCAGCCCTTACCAATTAAACAGTTAAAGGATAATTTATTGGATGCCCTGTAAAAAGAGCCATCCTACGATGGCTCTCGAATAAACAAGTACTCCCATCTAGGGGATTTCATCATTAAGTATCTTTGCCCATAACTCTTACTTACGGTTATAAAAGCTTTTCTTTATTTATGAGCTAAGCGAGTAGCTATTTTTTCACCAAGACGAAGCTCTTGTCCACTCTTTAATTCCTGCACTACTTCTATCATATCTTTTTCAAACAATAACACAACTGTTGAACCAAATGTAAAGTATGCCATTTCTTCACCTTTTTGAACAGTGTCTCTCTCATGCAAAAGCTCAATACTATTAACAAACATGGCCCCTACTTTTACAAGAGCCATATGCTCGCCATCACTGCTTACTTCTGTAACAGAACGATAATTTTTTGACAGTGGTTCTTTCCCGTATTCCATACCAGCTGCATTTACCGGATATGATTTTCTACCGAGTACAAATCTTTCAGTCACAGAACCAGAAAGCGGACTATGAATGCGATGATAATGACTTGGACTCAAATAAATTACCATATATGTACCGCCTGCATATCGCGTTGCACGTTCTTCATTACCTAGCATATCCACAATTGAATAGCGCTTTCCTTTAATATCAAATGTTTTTGTATCCTCAATAGGACCATGATCTGCAAAAACACCATCAACAGGACTAACGATACTCGATGCATCTGTATCAATACTACGCTTTCCTTCTTTTAGCTTACGCGTAAATAATTCATGCAATGTTCTATATTCCTTCAAACCCTTTTCCATCTCATCTTGATTAATTTGAAAAACTTTCGCATACGATGGAATAATGATAGAGCTCAAACGAGATTGTGCAAATTTACGTAATATATAAGAAGTAAAGCGACCATTTGTAAGTTCTATCATAAGTCGATATAATGTACGTCGCAAATTGCGAAACCCCCTAATCAGTCTATAACTTTAGTTTTCCCTTCTTTTCTTTCTATATCATATGTAAAATTGGTTCTTATTCCCACATATCATATAAAGCAGCCTTATTATATATACAGAAAACTAAGTATGGTATTATTCTTAAATTATTTAGCACCTTCTAATATTACAGATAGAATCCGTCATTTTCAACAGTGAACATGTATTTCTTCTTAGCATAACGCGTTTTCTTTTCTTATTTACAATAAGAAAAGCAGCCCATTTTAAATATGGCTGCTTCTAATACACTTTACTCTTTCGCTTTTTTCTCTTTCTCTGCCCTGACAAACTCGTGGAACATTTTCATTAAAGCACGCTTTTCAATCCGTGATACGTAGCTTCTAGAAATACCAAGCGCCTTAGCGATTTCCCGCTGTGTTTTCTCCTTATCTAGCCCAAGTCCAAAACGTTTCACAATCACTTCTTTTTCTCTTTCGTCTAAAATATCGATATACTCTTTAATTTTTTCTAACTCCATACTAAGCTGAATCATATCAATTACATCTTCAGACTCTGATTTTAATATATCAATAAGCGATATTTCATTGCCCTCTTTATCTTGCCCGATCGGATCATGAAGTGAAACATCTTTTTTCGTTTTCTTTAGTACACGTAAATGCATCAAAATTTCATTTTCAATACAGCGTGCTGCATACGTCGCAAGCTTCGTTCCCTTTCCTGCAGAATAGCTCTCGATCGCTTTAATGAGCCCAATCGTACCAATTGAAATTAAATCTTCTGCATCTTCTCCTGTGTTCTCAAATTTTTTAACGATATGAGCTACAAGCCGTAAATTATGTTCAATTAAAAGATTTCTCGCTTGAGCATCACCTTGCTCCATTAACTCTAAGTACTTTCTCTCATCATCTGATGATAACGGCTGCGGGAACGCATTATTCTTCACATAAGAAACAAAGACAAACACTTCTCGAACCATATATCCAATTGCGGCGAATAGACTCAAACCTTTCACCTCCGCCAAAATAGTGGTCTTTATTATGTGTATGTGGGCGTGAGGTTGTTTGTGTCTGTACAGTTTATTTATAAAACTCAACACTTCCAACATTTAAAATATTTTATTGTTATATTATAATTATATAAAATTGTTATTTATATATGAATATGCTATTAAAGGGGACATTATTCATGATTACATTAGAACGATTATTAAATGTAACAATTTATTTAGGGGTATTTTTACTTTTCATTTCGTTCATTACTTTTGTTATTAAAAGAGGGCCTGATTTATTATTTTTTCAATTTGGAATTTCTTTATTTTTTGGAGCTCAAATTATAACTGGAATAAAATTTTTTCATAACTATGGTTTCTCGTTTCACTCAAAACTAGAACTACTTATCTTTATTTTCTATGTAATTGGAATTATTACATGTATACTATTGTTCTTTCATTTTCAAAATCTGTATCGAATTTTTTTATTAATTTGTAGTTTTTTATTTTTAACTGGATCCAATTATTACTTTAAAGAAACATTAAATTTTAGTAAAAAAATTCCAAAGCAACATAAAACTTTTTTAAGTACACAAGAAGACTCTTTTCCAAAAGAAGTCCGTAAATTTTCAGAGGATTACAATAATATAATAAGGAATGACTTTTATGAAATACCGATGATTCCTACTGAATTACAGATTACAAGCAAAAAAGATTCTTCACATAGTACATCTTTCTTAGTTGAACTTCATAATAGCGAGAATGAAATTACTGATGACTCTGTACAATTAACTCCATCAGACCGTTTTTATGTGCTGTTAAATACACAAAAAACAAAAATATCAAAAATAGTATATGAAGGGCAGAATTTTTTCACATTTACAGTCACACTAAAGGCTCTTAATTTACAGCAAGAACCAGAAATTCATAATATGTTTTTAGAAATAGATAAACGTAGAGCGATGAATCTTCTTAATTTTGAAATTAAAGCCCATACTAAAGAATGGAAAGTAATATTTAAAAGTGATAGTTCTCATTCCAATCTTCCTATCACATTTACTTTTGAAAAGCGAACAGGCAAATTATAAAAATAAAAAGAGTTATTTTCTTTGAAAAATAACTCTTTTTATTTTACTTACTCCAAATCTTTCTCCCCGCTTGGGCATCAATATAACGAATTTCCCGACTACAATCAAAAGGTTCTTTATGTTTTTCATCTGTCGTTTGTTTGTACAGTAGTTTGTATTTCGTTTCCTCTGCATCATGATCTAAAAACCATTCTAATTTAACTCGGATAGCCGCTCTGTATATTTCTAACGCTTTTTCTTTTATTAATTTTGGTGTTGTTTCATATGTAAGTAATTTTTTTATAAAGTTGCTAGACTCCCCCGAGTAGTGCATAACAGCACCATTTTCTGCATTGATGTTGATCATAAATTGATTATACTCTGCCGGAATATCATTTATATATACAGAAAAGATAAATCTTTCAATCCCATCTTCTGCTTCTTCACGTTCCTCCCATGCCCATCAACTTAAAAATCTTCACTACCCCCAAGTGTAAAAAAACGTTATTCTTTCTAAAAAAGCTAGACTAGAAAGGATGACGTTTTCTTATGAATCTCTCGAT
>NZ_JAKUFX010000169.1:0-10534 GCF_022663635.1 Bacillus cereus group sp. BfR-BA-01356
TCGAGAGATTCATAAGAAAACGTCATCCTTTCTAGTCTAGCTTTTTTAGAAAGAATAACGTTTTTTTACACTTGGGGGTAGTGAAGATTTTTAAGTTGATGGGCATGGGATCAAGACCATATAGCAATAGTTTCGGGGTCACAAAATGCTTTAGCGATTACATTGACAGCGTTGTTTAAACCTGGAAACCGAATTGCAACTGATGTATACACCTATTCAAATTTTATCGAATTGGCAAAAATGCTACATATTCAATTAGTACCCATTCAAGGGGATGAATTTGGAATGCTCCCAAGTGAACTCGATAAGCAATGTAGTCAATTAGATATTCATGGTATTTTTTTAATGCCTTCTTGCTCTAATCCTACTACGATTATGATTTCAGATTTTCGAAAAAAAGAGTTAGCAGCAATCATTCGAAAGCATCAAATAATTTTGATTGAGGATGATATTCATGCATTTTTGACAGCAGGGGTTATTTCTGATTATGAGCAACCAATGTTTAATTTACTTCCAGAACAAAGTGTTTATATTAGTGGAACTTCTAAGTGCATTTGTTCAGGATTAAGGGTTGCTTATATGGTATTCGGGGATGCCTTACGTAAGGATATTTTAAAGGCTATATTTAATGTCAATGTTAAAACATCTTCTTTAGACGTAGAGGTGATAACAGAGCTAGTGTTATCAGGAAAAGCTCATGAAATTGTTAAGCAGAAGAAATTTTTAGCGGAGTCTGCAAACGAAATTTATTCAGGCTATTTTTCTTCCAACAAGGCTGTAGGGCATCCTTTTAGTTTTTACCGTTGGCTACCTATTCAAAATCATTATGATGCATTTCAATTAGAAACAGATTTGGAGAGGCACGGCATTCGGGTTTTTCATTCCGAGCGCTTTATTACCGCACAAACCATGCCTAATCAGTATTTAAGAGTTGCTCTATCCTCTACAAACTCATTAGAAGAGTTGAAAATAGGGCTAGAAATACTAAAACAATATCTCGGCTAGTTTAAAAAGAATACAGCAGACATTTACTTGAAATAAAGGAAAATGCTATTTAACAGTGAAGTCGTAGTAAAAACTCTTCTATAGGCAAGAAGAGTTTTTTTGTGAGTCTATAGTGTTCTGGGAGGATTAGTATTTTTATCATTAAAAACGATAAATAAATATATATAAATATAATGTATTTGTGTTATTATGATTACGTTGGAAAATAAAGTATATTTTCATTCGTAAAAATAATTAGGAGAAGAAGGGGAAATAGCATGAAAATGAAAAAAATGATTTTAACAGGTGTAGTACTTGCAGCAACAACTTTTACATCTTTATCAAATGTACAGGCAGATACAACATTTAAAGATGTTCCAGCAAATCACTGGTCTACAAAAGCAATTTATGATTTAACAAATCGTAAAGTAGTGCAAGGGTACGGAAATAATATCTTTGGCTTTGGTGACAATGTAACTCGTGGGCAAGTTGCTCGAATGATTTATATGTACCTAAAACCAGCAGATGCAGATGCTAGCTTCAAAAATCCTTTTACTGATATTAAAGGACATTTGTTTGAAAAAGAAATCTTAGCACTTGCTAAAGCAGGATTTGTAAATGGATTTGGTGATGGGAAGTATGGTCCAGATGATATTTTAACTCGTGAACAAATGGCACAAGCACTTACAAATGCTTTTAAATTTAAGGCAACGAAAACAACAAAATTTTCAGATGTTGATAAAAATTCTTGGTCTTACGGTGCAATTAGTGCATTAGAGGAAAATGGGGTTACAATTGGTACTGGAGGTAATATGTATTCTCCAAAAATGTTTGTAACACGTGAAGCGTATAGTCAGTTCTTATATAACTCTATTAATGCAGTTGAAAAAGAAACAAAACCAGAGCCAAAGCCAGAGACAAAACCAGGGGTAACGCCAATAGGTATTCCCAATGCGTTAGTGACAGATGATTTTTTCTTTGATAGATATTCAATTGAAATTTCATCTGTAAGAGAGCGATCTATTTCTAAACAAGGTCAAAATCTTGTTACTGAAGTAAATAAGAAATATAATGCGAATTTCAGATATAGATATGTAGCATCAGAAATTGATCTATATACTCCTAATTTGCCAAGAATGATTGACTCTCATGGTTCATTTTCGTTTGTTGGGAAGGATGAAGATAACTTCTATTTCATGTTTGTCGTTGACAAATCAACTGTTGAGTTAGCGAAAAACTGGATGCATATGATAAATCCGAATTTCACTCTTGATAAAGAGATTGATAGATTAGTAAATCCAAATCCAGAATTAAAAAAAGAAATTGATAGTTTTGTAAAAAATGATAAGGATTATATCAATCGTTTTGAAAAAGATAATCATAGCGTAGAATTAAATGTAAGTCCTCTACAGTGGGTAAAACCTGGGGAGTCTGTAGTTACTCTACATCCAGATTACTATGTATTAGGAATTTCTGTACAAGGAAAGTAATATTTAAGTAGTGTATTGATTTTCGTACAGTGAAGGATAGACAATATTAGGGCTTATTGATTTTTTGAAACAGACCTACTGTTATTGAAGTGCACCCCAATTGTTAGACACATAATTAACAATTAGAGGTGCATTTTTTTTATTTGCTTTAACTGTATAGATTTTTTAAAAAATAGATACTATTTCATTTCTTTTGCTTTAAAGATGGAGCACTCTCTTTTTCTCGTCAGCGTTTGAACCAACAATTAAAACATCTTAATTCCTTTAGCAAGGCTTGTAAAATTCCAAAAGTTCAACAGGAATATTATTTTTGTATGCTATACATGCTTTTGTATCACCACGCTGAATGGTCTTTTGGTCAATTAACAAAAGCGCAGCAAACGTATTTGCTTCTATCTCTAATTTATCAACGGAAAAGAATGTATTCTTACGCAGAAAAGGTGTATTTGCATGAGTATGTAGAACCGCGTGTCCTAATTCATGGGCACAAACAGTTCTCTGCATAGATGGAGATAAATTAGTATTAATAACAATGAAACGATTTCTTTTTTCATATTTATAAAAACCATTTATTTCTTCATGTAAATCCCATGTTAGTACATGTATTTTTAAGTAATCTGCAAGCTCATAGGGGTTTTTCGTGTTGTATTTGGTGCAAAGTTGTTGGACTAGATCTCTAATGACGAATTTCAATGTTTTCCCTCCTAAGCTTGCATCAGTTATCGTCTGGATTACGATATTTCTTAGGCACGTATTTTTTATTGATTACTTTTGTTTGTTTTACAATGTACTCCATCGCATCTAATAATGACTCTACCGCTTCTTGACTCATAGGTTCACCAGAGAACATTAAGCCATCTTCGCCTTGTAGATCTTTCTTTATTTCTTCCATTCTTTTTGCTATATCTTTCTCATCTTTTGGCGTTACTTGTTCGTTTGGTTCGCCTGTAACAGATCGACCAAGTAAATAGTCAGCTGAAACTGAAAAGCAATCAGCTAATTTAGTTAAAACATCATGTGGAGGGAACCTCTCTTCTGATTCGTAGTAACCTATCATTCTTTGGGATACGCCGATTTTTTCTGCCAGTTGTTTTTGAGTTAAATTCTCTTTTTTTCGTAAGGATTTTATTCTAAGTCCTATCACATCGTTCACCTCTCTAATTGAACTAATTGTTCTCTTTGAATTCATTTTAGCACAAAAAGTTCTTTTATGCATTGACAAAGAACAATTAGTTCTTTAATCTTTATTTAGAACTAATTGTTCTTATGGAGGTGTGATAATGGGAAATAAAATGTACGATCCGAAAAAAAACTTATATAAAGAAATTGCTAGCTATTGCGGAGTAACTGAACGCTATATTCGAATGATTGATCAAAAAGAAAGAACGCCATCAATGGAGACAGCTAGGAAGATTGCACAGTTTTTTGATAAGAGTGTAGATGATATTTTTTTTAGTAATAAATCGAACTTTAAGTTCTTTTTAACCGCACTTTGGTTTAAAAAGTGTGGAAAGTAGATTTTGTCATGGAGAAGTTAAGAGTTGCAATAAGTAAGTAAAAAAGGTTTGAAAATATGAGAGGTAGATAATATGGGGATTTTCCGAGTAAAAAAAGATAATAATTATTCCGTTATTAATAATACCGGTCTAAAGGATAAGAGGCTTTCTTGGAAGGCGAAAGGAATATTAGCTTACATACTTACACTTCCAGATGATTGGGTGTTTTATAGAGAAGAATTATCGCAACATGCAAAAGACGGTATTAATAGCTTAAGAGCTGGAATGCAGGAATTAAAAGAGTACGGATATATTAGAAGATTTCCTGTTAGAGATGAAAAAAACAAAATTGTTAGATGGGAGACAATTATTTACGAAATCCCAGTGGATGATTATCCACCAGTGGAAAACCCACCTGCTGGAAAACCTGTTGCTGGTAACCTACCGGTGGATAATCACAAGCTACTAAATACTAATATACAAAGTACGAAAGAACTAAATACTGATATACAAAATATAAATCATATTCATGATAATAAACAAAGTTTACTCTCAAAAAAATTAACAAATGAAGATTTTAAAATAAGTCATCAATTTTTGATGAAGAATAGAATTTCATTAAGTGAAATAGCAATTATAGAGCTTGGTGCATTTTGTGAATCATTAGGTAGTGAACTAATTGGGGAAGCAGTAAATAGATCAATTGATGAAAATGTACCAAAGTGGAGATATGTACGTGGGATTCTTAAAAATTGGGAAGCCAAAAAGGTAAAAACACTCAAGGATGTAGCTATGCTAGATGCACAGTTTGATCTTGGTAAGAATAAAAAACAATTTGGGTCAGGGAATACCAATCGAAATGAAATGGTACCAGAATGGTTACATGAAAAAGAAGATATTCCAGAAGAGCAGCCTATAAAAAATAATGAGTTAACTATTGAAGAAGAGCGTGAGAGATTAAAAACTTTATTAAAAAAATATAAATCATAATTAATATTTATAAATTTTATTAAATTGATAATAAGGTTAGCTTATCTTTGGTGATAAAAATAAAAGCAGCATTTAAATAAAGAAAAGTAGGGGGATTATTATATGTTTGACTGGCTCAAAGATTATCAGAAACTAGAAGAAGAAATTGCATATTTAGAATATAACTTAGACAAATCAAAAGCGGAGTTAAAGCGCTGGACTAGTGGGGACTTGCAAAATATACGATTAACTGCTGAATCGGAAGGGGCTAAAGTAGAAGATCGGATTGAAGCTATTGAATATGAATTAGGACATAAGATGAATGAAGTATTTGATTTAAAGATTTTAATTAATAAGTTTACAGGATTAGATCATCAAATACTCAAAATGAAGTATATTGATGGAATGACCTTAGAACAAATAGCGTTTGACTTGCATTATAGTACAGGCTATATCCGACGCAAACATGCTGAAATAAGAAAGATTGTCAAGTTTGTAGATGGGTTTTAATGTTACCTTTTTGTAGGATACATGCAGTGTACAGAAAGTATTGAAAAAGTGATTTATAGTAGTAATATAAGATTTCGACGAAAGGGCAACTATTTTTATGGTTGCTCTTTTTGTTGTGAAAGAAGGTGAGCAAAATGAAGTAATTTTAAAAAATAATTTTCATTTAAGTGTTAGAGGTACTTAGTAGATTAAGAGTTTTATAGAAAAAATAATAGGAAAATAAGGAGAGATTTAGTAATGAGTATATTAGCTGCTTCAGTTAAAACAAAGAATCTGCCACAACAAGTGTTACGTTGGCAATCAATGGTAGAAAGTGAATGTTCAGCACAAGGTGTGTCTGAATTAGTTCCCTATGTACTTGGGATTATTATGGTGGAGAGTGGAGGAAACTCTGAAACAACACCTGATATTATGCAGTCCAGTGAATCACAAGGTTGGGCGATGAATACAATTAAAAATCCTAAAGATTCAATTTATTATGGAGTAAAGCATCTAAAAGGAGCTTTTGATGATGCAAAGAAAAATGGCATTACAGATTTAAGTGCCATTGTTCAATCATATAATTTTGGACGAGCTTACCTTCGCTGGTTAGCTTCTAACAATAAACAACATTCATTACCGGTGGCAGATCAGTATTCTAAAACGGTTGTTGCGCCATCACTTGGAAATACGACTGGTGCTATGGTCAAGTATAGTCAGCCTATTGCCATTGCATACAATGGTGGCTACCGATATAAAAATGGAGGGAATTTCTTCTACTCTGAAATTGTTAAGCAATATGTAGATTTTGATGAAGGAAATGGTGGCGGTGATAATAAGCCATTACAACCAAAAGGACTAGGAATTGCAACGTCTAAATACCCAGAAGGATCGGGTATCAATTTATATAGTGGCCCTGGAAAAGATGCTTGGTTCACAGGTAATGTTATTAATACAAAAATGCCATATTTAATTATAGATGCTGCTTGGTATGGTGGGAATGAAAAAATGTTGTGCCTAGGTTGGGAAGCATGGGCGAAAGAAGAGCACTTTGAAGTAGAGTGGTTCCATGCTTATTCAAAATATCCAGCAGGTTATGGTATTAACACATATGATGGTCCAAATGGAAATTATAAAGGAAATGTAGATGGATCTTATCCATATGGCGTTTTTGCGAGAAAAGATGGTTATATCGATATTGGACAAAATACATGGGTAAAAGAAGAACATTTTAATGTAAGGTAATAACAAAGGATCTCTTTTTCTTTGATTATAAATATTAAATTTAAACATTAAGAAAATGTGTTATAAAAGGTGCTTTTTTAAGTGCCTTTTTATATTACTTATAAATAGAAAGGAAGATTATTATGGCAAAATTTATTTATCCAACAGATACAACGAGAGTAACAAGTGGTTTTAGGGGGAGCAGACCAGATCATCATGGGATAGACCTTGCTGAATCGGGCTATCATCTAATTTATGCAGCGGCTAGCGGACGAGTTAGTCGTTCTTATGTTTCATCCAGTTATGGTGAATGTATTATGATTGTGCACACTATTGATGGGATTACATGGGAAACGGTATATGCCCATATGCGTAGTGGTTCTCGAACAGTAAAAGAAGGTGATTATGTTACACAAGGACAAACTATTGGGATTATGGGGAACACAGGGGATTCTAGTGGTCAACACTTGCATTTTGAATTGCATAAAGGGTCTTGGAACGTTAATAAGAGTAATGCTGTGAATCCATTAGATTACTTAGGAAAAGGGGACGGTGGTGGTACAACTGATCCTTCTAATAAACCACTACAACCAAAAGGACTAGGAATTGCAACGTCTAAATACCCAGAAGGATCGGGTATCAATTTATATAGTGGCCCTGGAAAAGATGCTTGGTTCACGGGTAATGTTATTAATACAAAAATGCCATATTTAATTATAGATGCTGCTTGGTATGGTGGAAATGAAAAAATGTTGTGCCTAGGTTGGGAAGCATGGGCGAAAGAAGAGCACTTTGAAGTAGAGTGGTTTCATGCTTATTCAAAATATCCAGCAGGTAATGGCATTAACACATATGACGGTCCAAATGGAAATTATAAAGGAAATGTAGATGGATCTTATCCATATGGCGTTTTTGCGAGAAAAGATGGTTATATCGATATTGGACAAAATACATGGGTACAAGAAGAGCATTTTAATGTAAGATAATATCTTTAAATCTGCACGTATTAAGTAGAATGAAAAAACTTGTTATCATACCTCTTGAGATGAGAGTAATATCTGTAAAATGCTGGGCGGAATATAGAGTGGAAGTTTTGAAAGAGCAACTGATGTAAAAGGTTGCTCTTTTTCCTTTTTGAATATGAGGATTATAACCCATTATATAAAATGCGGCATGTATGAGCATTTAATTTCTAGATGGACTTAATAATTCAATGGAATTTTACATGATAAAAAATAAAAGAAAAAGGAGATGTTCAGTAATGGAAATTAGAAGAAAATTAGTGGATCCAAGTAAATATGGTATAAAGTGTCCCAATACAATGACACCAGAATTCATTACAGTACATAATACGTACAATGATGCATCAGCAGAAAATGAGATATCGTATATGATTGGAAATAATAATTCAGTGTCGTTTCATGTTGCAGTAGACGACAAAGAAGCAGTGCAAGGTATTCCGTTTGATCGTAATGCTTGGCATGCCGGTGATGGTAACGGGAATGGTAATCGTAAATCTATCGGGGTTGAAATTTGTTACTCTTTAAGCGGTGGAGATAGATATTATAAAGCAGAAGATAATGCAGCAATTGTTATTGCTCAGCTAATGAAACAATTCAATATACCGATTAGTAACGTACGTACACATAAATCGTGGAGTGGAAAGCATTGCCCACACCGAATGCTCGATGAAGGAAGATTGGATCAATTCATTGAGAAGATAAACAAAGCATTTAACAAAGATAATAATAAACCACTACAACCAAAAGGACTAGGAATTGCAACGTCTAAATACCCAGAAGGATCGGGTATCAATTTATATAGTGGCCCTGGAAAAGATGCTTGGTTCACAGGTAATGTCATTAATACAAAAATGCCATATTTAATTATAGATGCTGCTTGGTATGGTGGGAATGAAAAAATGTTGTGCCTAGGTTGGGAAGCGTGGGCGAAAGAAGAACATTTTGAAGTAGAGTGGTTCCATGCTTACTCAAAATATCCAGCAGGTTATGGTATTAACACATATGATGGTCCGAATGGAAAGTATAAAGGAAACGTAGATGGATCTTATCCATATGGAATTTTTGCAAGAAAAGATGGTTATATTGACATTGGACAAAACACATGGGTAAAAGAAGAACATTTTAATATACGATGAGAATAAAGAGCTACTCTATGAGTGGCTTTTTATTTTTAATCAAGTAAGAAGTGGGAAAGAGGTGGTAAAATGGATAGTTTACAAGAGGTGAAGGGTGATGTTCAGGAAATAAGGCAAGATATTAAGGATATACGATTAGAGATTAGAAGTTTAGAAATGCGGACGACAGGTAATGAAAAGGACATTATTAATATCAATAAGCAATTAGACAAAATCAGTGCTAATACAACTTGGATTCTACGCCTTATTATTGGTGGACTAATTGGAGCTGCTCTTACCTTCTTTTTGAAAGGGGGAGGTATGTAATGATTGAAATTACGGCAATGATTGGGGTTGTTGTAGGAATTTCACAAATTGCAAAAACAACTGGACTGCAAACAAAATATATTCCGTTATTTAATTTAACACTTGGCATTACGCTAGGTGTTTTATTTTTGTCTCAAGATATTAAACTGAATTTATTTCAAGGAATAATTATCGGATTGTCAGCTAGTGGGTTATTTGACCATACAAAAATTATAAAAAGGGATGCCGATAGAAAATGAAAAAGAAATACAAGCATATTTTATCCATAGTTGTTGCTATTATTTTAGTATTATCAATTGAAACAAATGTATTTGCTGATAGAATTCTATTTATTCCTGATTTACCAAAACAACCATACCGTTATGGTGTTGGAGCTTATGAAGGTGTTGTGGCACATTCTACAGCTACCCCAGAGGCACCAGCAATTAATATTCAAAAATATGAGTCTCGTACATGGCGTTCAGCGTTTGTTCACTACGCAGTGGATTGGAATGAAAAGATTCAAATTGCATCTACAAAACATCAGGCATGGGGGGCAGGTCCAGCAGCAAATGCTAGATTTGTTCATGTTGAATTGTGTGAGACAAGTGATCCATTGAAATTTAAACGTTCATATGAAAAATATATAGAATTAATTGGGAAAATCTTGCGAGAACGAAATATTCATCCCTCTAAAGGATTATGGACACATAGGGACATTACGTATAAATTAGGTGGGACAGACCATGAAGATCCACTAGATTATCTTCGTAGTCATGGCGTATCTGAGGCTAAGTTCCGAGTAGACGTGTTAAAGGTTTATAACGGGAGCACGGTTACAGTGGATACCAAACCACAAAAAACAAATAAAATATATGGTACAGTAGAGTCGAATGGTGTTGCATATATTGAAGGATACAATGTAAATCTCCGCTCTGGACCATCAACAGAAAATAGTGTTATTTGTAAGCTACAAAAAGGTGAGGCTTATAAAGTATGGGGTAAATTAGGAAACTGGTTACATCTTGGTGGTAACCAATGGATTTATTATGATTCTTCATATATTCGTTACCAAGGCAATGAACCTGCTACAGTAATTGGTAAAAGAGTTATTTCAAAAGTAAATAATTTACGTTTCTATGATTCTCCATCTTGGCAGGATAAAGATGTTGCCGGTACTGTAGATATGGGTTTAGGATTCATTATTGATACAAAGGTAATTGTAAATAATTTATCACAATATAAAGTGCACAATAGTAAAGGTAGAACATATTATGTAACAGCAAACGAAGCCTATGTGTATGTGAAGTGAAAGAGAGGATCTGCTCTGGTCATCTCCCTGTCAAGTAGACAGTAATAAAAAGAGTATTATGCCACGGCCTTTTCCCGATATTCTATCGGGGAAAGGCCGTGAAGTTTTTCTTGGAATCTTTCTGTAT
>NZ_JAKUFX010000170.1:0-10522 GCF_022663635.1 Bacillus cereus group sp. BfR-BA-01356
TTTTGATTCATATTCATAAAAAACACGTCACCCTTTCTCATTAACATAAGAAAATAGTAACGTGCTTTTAACTTCAAAAATAGTCTAAATCCTTAAGTTGATGGATGTGTGATACTACCCCTACTACTATTTTTTGAGGCAAGTTTATGAGTTAATAAAAGATTTATGGCAATGTAATGCTTCAAATATTACAAGGATGTTCTCTAAAAACTATGCTTTCGGGCAATATTATGGTTCAAATTGTGGCGGACTTATAATTCAAATCACAAAATAAATCGGATGCTAGAAGACCAAAATAAAGTTAATAGACCAATACTCACTGATGATACAAAAGAAAGAATCCAACGCTCTTTACAGCAATCCTTAGAATACAATGAAGAGGTATTCCTCTCTTACTACAGAAAGGGATATTTACATCACCAATACATAACAGTGACTTCTATAGATCCAGGAAACAAATTGATTCATTGTCTTGATGCTTTTAATACACATACACAATTAAAATTTGATGAATTAATTGATATTAAATAAAAAGAATGCATACACAATCGTACAATTTATTAAGAAGACTCCATTCTGAAAAAATTTAATCAAAATGGAGTCTTTTGTTAGAAATATTCATTTGTTTTTTTAAAATACTGAAAATAATTAATGCAAAATAGTTATTTAAAAGAGTTAAACCCCTAACGGTACGTTAAGAGGCTGTGATTAACAAACTCTTACTAAAAATACATGAGATTGATGAAGAAATATGATAATTGATCCCTCGCATTATAGCACTAAATTAATTTAAATTTCAACTTGATAAATTTTCGTGTGCATTCAATTTATTAAAATACGTATTATCCGTTCAAACGATACTAAAAATTTAAAATGGTATAAGCATATTTATAGACCTGTCTTTTATTGTTCATATAAAATAAAAAAGTACGAAATACCCTATTTTGTATGTGATCCTGCAAGGTAACTTGTGGGATTTTTTATTGTCATTAAATCGGAGGGATTATATGGGATACTTTAATGTTGAATTAATGAAAGCTGAAATTACTCAAGAAGAAGCTATATATATAGTTACAAATTATATACAAAGGATAGCTGACAATAAGGCAGATAAATTATATGCTGCCGAAGTAATTGAGAGAGTTCATAATGAGGATAGCTCAACGAAAGATATTGATTTTATTATACGTTGTCGTAAAATGCTATAAAACAAAAAGGAACTCTGCAATATTAAAGAGTTCCTTTTTTATATTGTATTGAAAAAATTTTATGTTTCTTAAAAATGCTCTTAGAATTTCAGGATAAAGTGAGTAAAATGCATATGTAGAAAGGAGGTTTTACAATATGCAAAATCAAACAAAAACTTTTCATTTGAAAATAAAATTTTTCGGATTCAAAATAAGTATTAATTATTCCTTTTAAAAGAATCTAGCCTGTTTTTATTTGAGTACTAAAAGGTAGGATATCTCTTATTCCTATCTTTTAGTTTAACACCATTATTTTCATGAATTTTTAGACTGTAACAATTTTATTAGATCCTAAAATCTCTAAACTTTTCTCTAAAACTTTCTCATTATCAATGATAATAACATGCAATTTTTTTCTAGCTCTTGTCATCATTTGATAGAGCATTTTTGTATTATCATAATAGTAATCTTTTTTACTTGTTAGTAAATTTTTATTGTAAAAAAAGTTAGAATCTATCACTACAATTACATTATCAAATTCCTGTCCAATAACCTCATGTGCGCTTTTATTATCTCCGTTTTGATACACTTCATATGGATAATATTTATTTCCGTAACCAGGCGTATAATTTATAGCCTTCCATCCCCTATCAGTCAGTTCTTGAATATAATCCCTCACACTAGTATGACCCTCAAAATACTGCACGCTAATATTAGAATAAATTTGATGTGCATTACTTTTTGATGTATCAAACAAATTTGTGATAAAGGAAATAATCTCTTTATTGGTTCTAATTGTTTTTGTCAATGGAAAATGTCTTGGAGATACCTCAGCTTTTAAAAATTCAGGAATATTATTGCTAACTTCCCAACTAGCCAGACATTGATTAGGATCATATGAAAAAATACATTTCACATTGTTATCATTAATCCTTTGTAATATTTCCTCTAATTGGTCTTTACGTATGCGTTGAACTTCGTCTATGACAATCAGATCATATTCATTAAAGGTATAACTTTCATAGTATCTTATACCTGTTACTTCCCAATCATAAAACATTAGCTTTCTATGCCCAGCATTTACAGTTCCACAATGAATAATAAGTACTCTTTTGGAGTTATTTATATATTCTTTTGCAATATCATACGCTAAAAGAGTTTTACCAGTTCCAGCAGCTCCTTCAATTGCAATATAGGATGGTCCTCCCTCCTGTCTTAAATTTATAATCTCAGTTTTATAGTTATCTTGATGTTCAGTCAAAAAATACTGATTCTCTAGAAAGGCTTCTGTAGAATTGAATGGTGAGACTAAATAATTACAGGGATCAAACTCTTGATGTATGTCTTCAATTTCAATTAATTTTTGTTTATGTATTTGTTTAAATAAAAATTCAATATCACTCTCTTTAAATTCTTCATTTTCGTTTAAGTAATAAAGCTTTTCTTCTAAGGCAACGTAAGTGAACTGTAAAACTTTCTTTTCTAAAAAACTGAGATAATATTTATTACTTAAAAGTTGCTTTTTCATTCTATCCCCAGTATTTTTTCTTTTCAATTCTATATTAATAATAGTTTCTTCTCCAAATCTTAAAAGATCAAACTCTTTATTAATTTGGTTAATTTTATATCCTACATAAAATCCCTCTACTATTTTTAAAATATTTACAAATGATAGAAGCTCTTTAACTAAAGAACTTAAATCTTCGATTTCATCTTTTTTAACTTTAATGTCAAAATGTTCTTTATATAATTCAAATACGGAAGGTGATAGCTTTTCACTTGCATCAACTAGAGACAATAAATTTATAGGTTTCACATCAATCTTTCCCCTCAACTTAAAATAAATATCTAAACACTATCTTATTCTATTAATAAAATACCACATTTAAATGAATCTGGTAAAAATAACAAAGTACACATATAAAAAGCAAGTAAATAAAATCCCAGTAGTTAATCAAAAAACAGAATATTCAATTTTTATTTTTTCAATAACAACATCACCTTGAAATTCCGCTAACATGTTAAGATTATGGAAATATATACTAATAGGGTGAGGGGATTAAATATGAATGTGCAAACTGTCTCCAAAGGAGAAATAACAAATCTACTAAACAATTGGTATCAATCCATCATTTCACAACATGTACTAAAATCCACAAATTTCAAGAAAGAAATTGATAGCAAGATTCATCAAATTGAAGAAGACCAAAATATACTTATCTATTATTCATTACTAGATTTTAGATATAAGTTACTTACCCATGACGTTAAAAACTATAAAGATAGTTTAGAAAAGATAGATTGTATACCTGATCAAGCAGACACCTTCCTAAAATATTATCATAGTTTTTTTAAAGCAATTTATTCAATTAATATAGGAGATTACACATCAGCTAAAGAGCAATACGAAGAAGCTGAAACATTATTAAAGGATATTCCAGATGAACTTGAAATAGCTGAATTTAATTATATGTTTGGTTCTTTCCACTATCATATTTATCAGCCACTACCAGCAATCAAATATACTACAAAGGCAAAGGAATTATTTTCAAAGCATGCAGGGTATGAAATCAAAGTTGCTGCTTGTAATAACACACTAGGTCTTGCTTGTACTTCCCTCGGTCAGTATGAAAGTGCGGAAGAACACTTCCTTGCAGCTTTAAATACTTTCAACAAACACGACGAGGATAAACTATCAGCAAAAGTGAAACATAATTTAGGGTTATTGTACGCAGATCAAAACCTTTCCGAACTAGCAATAAAATACCTAAATGGATCACTTGTAAATAACCAAAAAACATTGTTCTTATTAGCGCAGGAGTATTTCAAATTAAATGATAAAAATGCTGTCACGTTGCATATTAAAAATGGATTAAAAATTTCAAACGAAGAGTATAATCATCATTTCAATATTCTAAAAGGATTAAATGACAATATAAGTACAGATGAATTGGAAGAAATCATTTTGGCAGGAATTTGTTATTTTAAGAAAGAAGAGTTATGGAAATACGTAAAAGATTATTCAGCTATTTTAGGCAATAAGTTTTACGATTCAAAATCGTATGAAAAAGCGAGCAAGTATCTACACATGACAAATGAAGCTGATAAAAAGGCTTCAGAGAAAGGAGCTTTAAAATAATGAAAAAATCTCTATTAATTTTTGCTATTATCACAGGTTTTTTATCTTTCAGCTTCAGTAACAATACAAACTTACAATCTGTATCAAAAGAAAAAGTAGATTTTGTTCAATATGCACATGGTGAAACTATTTAACACAATGAAATACTACAAAGTTATGTCATTACCCCTTTACAATGCATAACACAAATAATTATTAACAAAATAAAAAGAACCTATCATGTAGGTTCTTTTTATTTGCTGTATAAAGTTTTATAAGAAATGCTTTAACGTTACCTTTTCAGAATACAGTGATTTTCATATGTCCTTAAATTTATAACAATAACTTTTCTACACCTACGCCATCCATTAATAACAGTTTCAAAGAAGGTGATATTTTAATTGCTTCTTCGATATCTAAATCTCCAAAATCCACCATATATAATCCAAATCCTTCTTTTCCATTTGCATATAATAGCACTTTCCCACCTTCATCATCACCAATTGCAAGTGAGTTAGGTATATATTTTTGGATATTATGAGCTTCATTCATCTCTATACAATCTGCTGGACTCCAAATACGGATATATATTTCATTATTTACATTAATCTCTGCATCTGTACAATGTTGAATTATCTCTAGATAATCTGAAGGAACATCTATTGATGAAAAACCTTGTAACTCTTGAATTGTTTCTTTAGTTGCTGGAGGTTCTTGTGTTTCTAAAGTGAAAACTGCATTTAAGTTCTCAAGTATACTCATTAATACTCAATCCTTTCATATTTTACTTTTAACTTATCAAGCATTCTATATTGTTGTTCTAAAGTTCCTCTAATAGTTTCTTTAGAAAATCCCGCTTTTTCAAAATCAGAAACTATATTCTTTAATTCCGCTTGTAAAGAAGAGCTCCATTTTCCATTTCCTAAGGCTACACGTTCATCACGTCTCAAGTTCTGCGCATTAGTAATAATAGTATGTGGTAACCCCTTTCCTGTTTCAATCGTCACTGTTGGTGCAAGTTTTGGATCATATCCATATTGACTTAAATTTGCTTCCGCCCATTTCCCTTGTAAACCGTGATGAGATTGTAACTTCCCTCCATTTGGACCTCTCCCTTTTGGTTTAGGCATTGATTGTATATGCGTTTTATTAAAAAGTACATAATTCGATTCAGCACCCTTTACAGTTTTAACAGCACTAGCTGACATCTTTACACCTTTACCGATTTTAACCAACTTCCCGATTGGTGTAATACCGGCTACCGCCATACCTCCAGCTATGACTCTGTCAAAAGTACCAAGTTTCTCTCCCGTAGACGGATCTACACCTTCCCAAGCACGCCGAACATCATATTCTCCACTTATTTCACCTGTAATATCTCTGGCTAATTTATTACCATCAAATTCTTTTTTTCCTGATGCTAATGAAGTTTCATTGTTTATTGTTTCTTCTTGATTTAAATCGCTATACACAATTTTATCAGATTCACGTGCTTTTTCCTCTGTGATTTTTTGAATTGATGCAGTCCAGTTCATATTTAAATCTTGTATACTGAATGTTCCACTCGCAGGACTAAAACCTTTCCCACTTTGAACTTCTGCAAGACCTTGAGCAATACTCGTAGCTAATTGAAGCGCTGTATCAAAATTACTACTAGAAACATAATTAAATTCATATAAATGCTCTAGTTTTTCTTGAAGCTTTTGTTTCATCGTATCATAAATTCCCACCATAACTTGCATTCCTGGAAGGGTAATACTAGTTCCTTCAATGTCTGCTTTCATTCGGTCAATTTCTCGAATTTGTTCTCGTATTTCTTGTTCAATGACATCTGTTGTAGCGACTTGTGATTGAAAATCGTTCGGAAAGGAATTATTCTGTCGAATTAATTCTTCACACAAATAAATAATTCCTTGAGCTAAAGGATGAAATGTCTGTGCAAAGAATGTCTTCCCTGTATCATAAGTTTTCCCTTGCAAAATAGTATCGCCCACAAAAGCATCAATTGAATTAATAACTTGTTCCATACCTTGAATAGTGGCTACACAAAAAGCATTCATACTTTCTGTTTGAGCTTGTACTTCTCCCAAATACATGTTTAAACCCATGTACTCCCCCCTTAATAAGTAAATGATACCAACTAAAGGATAAAATTGTAAACTATGATTTTATTGATTTTTTTGATAATTTTAACTATAAAATCCTTAATGTTATTTCGCCGCCTTGTATCCTACAATTAATTCCGCAACCTATTTTTAAAACAATCGTAGCACAAAGTCAATTACACTCTCCCAAAAGGTACACCTTTAGATATAGTATATTCTTTGCAGCTTAAACTACTTCAAAAGGTATCAAAATGTACTTAAGACACACTTCATAAGTACACACACTTTTTGAGATGTGTTTGTTGAATGATTTTATGCTTATTGGAGGAGGATAGTGTCCCTATCAGTTGGATACACCACAGAGAATCCCCTTATTGTGCTGTTTATTGTTTTTAATATTTAATCTGGTACATGAAATTTTACAATTAAGTTATTCCTTTGTTTTACTTATAAAATTCCTATAGCATTCTATATGAATTTTGTGGTATTATAGAGATAGAAAATTTGTTTCCATTGTTTATACTCTATTGTACGTAGCGTGAAGGACAAACCTTACGCCCTGTTAACTCGGGCGAGGTTTGTCCTTTTTTTTTACTTTAAGGAGGAATTTACTATGAAAAAAATCTACAAAATTGGAGCAATTGTTACTACTTTATGTGTTGCTTGTATTGCGATCTTTACTTTAACTAAGAATGAATCAGTCAATACAGAAACTATAACACCAGAAAAAACAATTGTATCTGCTGCAGATGTAAAAGGATCACCTGAGAATATAAAAGATATTTCAAAAGAAGAATTAAAGGGAAAAATACAATCCCATGAAGAGTTCATTGCGTATTACTATCAACCAACCTGTCATTTTTGTAAAAAAGCTGCACCGGATATCAATCGTATGTCAAAAAAGCATGATAGAACCATTTATCGTATTGATATCTCTACACCAGAAAATCAAAGTGCCTTTCAAGAGTTCGACATTCCAGGTACTCCAGTTGTTGTAGCTTATAACAGAGGTGAAGAAATTGAACGTCTAGAAGGAGCAGTGTCAGCTGCTACCTATGATGGATTCTTTGCAAGACGTAATTCGAGCGCTAGCTAGTATAGTGCTCGTTTTTTCTGTTTAAGAAAGGAGAATTGACATGCAACAAAACGCCCGTATTCATTCGTTAGACATAATAAGAGGTATAGCCATACTATGTATCCTATTTGCGAATCTACCCACTATGACGGGACTAGATCCCTTTAATCAAGCGGGTTATATCGGTACAGATAAAGTGATTCGTTTTTTAGTAGATTTGTTTATACAGGCAAAGTTCTATACTATTTTCGCATTCTTATTTGGAGTAGGATTTTACATTTTTATGAAAAATACAGAAGCAAAAGGATATCCCATGTATAGGCTATTTATCCGAAGACTATGTATCTTACTACTCTTCGGTTTACTCCAATTCACCTTTCTATGGTATGGAGATATTCTACATGCGTATGCCTTAGCTGGATTTATTCTATTGTTCTTCTATAAGCGATCTACTAGGCTTATTTTTATAGCTGGTTGCAGTTTCCTAATGGTTAGTTATGTATTACATATCATTGTATTTTTGCGAGCAAGTTCTTCTATTTCAGAAGTGCCCAATTACTATCAATATATGTTTACAGGTAACACTACCAATCACACTGTAAATCTATTTATACATTATTCTCATCAAATAAAAGCACGTCTTTTCTTTCTAATGACTCAGGAATTCCAGCAACTACTAATAGGAATTCCGGAATATATAGGCTTATTTTTAATAGGGTTATGGGCTGGTAAGAAAAATATTTTTAAAAGGGTACCGGAATTAATAAAGAAAATTAGATTTTTACAGTGGAGTTCGTTATGTATCTCATGCCTTCTCTCTTATCCTATTATCTACTACTTTATAAAAACAGATGTCTATTACTCTCAGGATGTACAACTATGGATTCTATTTGGAGGGAAAATGCTAGCTATATTCTATATTTGTACTCTACTGAGAGTTTGTGAGAATAAAAAATATATAGAATGCCTGCACCCCTTTATGAACGTTGGCCAGTATGCTTTAACGAATTACATCACTCAAAGCATACTTACGCTTGTCATTCTTTCGTGGTGCTTTAAAGATGTCTCACACGTATATTACTGGCAATTATGTATCTTTGGGCTTTTAATTATTTTTGTACAAATTATATTCAGCAAGATTTGGAGTAAATATTTCCGTTATGGTCCTATTGAGTGGGTATGGAGAAAAGGAGTTTACAAGAAATAGGGGCACTATATCATTCTGATCCTATTAAACATTAAATAAAAAAGTGCAAAATCTATCAACAGATTTCGCACCAAAAACAGATAAAAAATACAATCACTAGAAACATAGGAGAGTGTTTCACCACTTATTATAAACCATATCTTTACATTTTTGTGTTGTAATTTTAAAATATGTAAAGATTCAATATTTTGTTTTAAATTTTCTTTTTATTTAAGTTATACTAAACTACAAAGGAACAACTCTCCTTTAGGCCGTCAAACATTATGCTAACAAAACACACACCAAAAAAACCAATTCCCGTGTAATGGAATTGGTTTTTTTGGTGTGCAATTCAGTCAATACAGCAACTTGAACCCACATTTTCAAATGTAGTCTTATTAATCTTACCATAATTTTAAAATTCTTAAACAAAAAAACTAAATCACTAGTAAGTTACGTGAATCCGCTGCTTTTTCATCAAGAAATCTGGAGTATAACAACAATTAAGTTCATACTAGCATGAACAACAAATGATACTAGTAACCTATTAGTACGCATATATACTACAGCTAGTATAACTCCAATTAAAAAATACCCAAATATAAATGGAAAATCAAAATGCATGATAGAAAAGAACAATGCGCTTATTAGTATGCTCCAAGTTTTCTTAAACTTAGACATTAAAATGTTTATGGCCGCATAACGAAAAACAAACTCTTCTACTAAAGGTGCAAGAAGAACAATTGAAACAAGTGCCACAGGAGATATTGCTGCTGCAGCGACTGTACTAGACGTATTTGCTGATTGCGTAGTTAGCTGGAATACACCCTTATCTAACACGCTACCAACCATCTGCGCAAGAAATACGAATATGATCCCAACTAAAGTCCATATGAATGAATTTCTTGATAATTTAATCGAAAACTTTGGATCATTTATTATTTCTTTACTATATATAAGAAAAATGATTATCAGCATAAGTGAAAACCCAATTAGTTCCCAATGCACAAGAAGTTGTTGAATTGCTTGCTGTTGGTTTCCCTGAATATCATACCAGCCCGTCTTCGCTAGCAATTGTACACCTATAATCCCAACAAATTGAGTCATTACAAAATAAATGAGTATGATATAACCTGATTTATGTATATTACTATTATTCATGTTAATGTATTCGCCTTTCACTTTTTTATTTAATTAACGATTTTGTTTTTAATAACGAACTTTCATTGGATCCAGTGATGTTTTTCGTTCGTCTTTTTTATAAAATTTTCATGTTATTTTTGTAAAGCCATTTCATTTTCTTTTTTAACACGTTTTCGATTACACCAGTAGCAAAGATTGGGACCCTTATGATTCATTGATGGTCTATATAAAGTTTTAACTGGCTTGCTGCATTTTGGGCATTTTTGTTTATCATATTTCACGATTTCATTCCCCTCTCAAATAAAAATTTTGTTTAGTTCTTGCAGTCAGCTTTTTGCTAACTTCCTTTTTATTTACGATCGAAGAATGATAAAAATTCACTGTAGCTAAAAAGTTCAAATTCTCCCGTGTCACTTTTAACAGCTATACCTACATCCTCTGGTGTTCTAAACATCTTGAAATCTTCATAGTTAAACCAATATTCTTTATCAATACTGAATCCTCTTAAATTGGCTTTTGGTACGACGTACATCCAATCTCTAAGATTTATTAGTAACTCAATTGAATCCTGTAAAAGATCTAGAGTATCATCCATATATATTCCCCTCGTATATTAATATTTAAGCCCTATCTCAGGCTTAGTTTTACTCTCTAATAAGAGTCCAGTAATAAAGAAAATACTTGGACGTCTCAAGATATTTCTAGATA
>NZ_JAKUFX010000171.1:0-10505 GCF_022663635.1 Bacillus cereus group sp. BfR-BA-01356
CAAAAACATAGAACGAAAGAGCCTATATATATAAGAGTAAGAAGGAAAAAAAAAAAAGTCAGTAATACCAAGGGTTCATGAGGGGGGGAGTGTGCCCTTTTGGGCACACTAGTGTGCCCTTTTGGATACGGACAAATGTTCGTATATCAGATAAAAAAAAGAAACGCAAGTACGTTTCTTAAAAAAAATAAATAGGTAAATTATGTACTTCTTTAGAATCATTAGTTACTTTAAAATTCTTCAATACACCTTTAAAAATATTTTTAGTTACTCTATCAATTGCGCTTTTTCTTCCTGTACAAATAATATTAGGATTCATTATCCAAGTTCTTTTGGTACAAATTCGTCCAGTTTCATCACGAAAACCACTTTCAGCACATGCAAGAATTCCTTTATCTTTTAAAGATTTCATAATAATACTTAATTTCGCTCGTTCTCTTCCCATCTCTTTCGCCAAATACTGAATCGACGCACTGTTAATGTTTTCTTTATCAGATTCATTTGAATCTTTTTCGATTAAAACATTCGTTCCAACCTCTAAATAACAAGAAACTTCAAAAAGAAAAACTTTTTCAGCAGTTGACAAATACTTAATTTTAGTTAAAAATCTAACATTCTCATGAATCAATTGTGAAAATTCAACTTTAGCAAATGGATCTCGCTTGCGTCCTATGTAATATTCATTACCTGTTAAGTTTTGAATAGTTTCAAGGGCTTGTCCTAAGTCTTGTTCTTGCTCTTTCGTATAATGATTCTCATGTTTCTTCCGTTCAATCTCTAAATCACGTTTTCTCGCATTTTTCTCAACTTCTGAAAAATCTACTGTTTTTTTCATAATTAACTCTCCACTTCTAGTTTTTACAACTAGCGAAGAGACTTTAATTTTGTTATTATGTAGTTAGAATTATTTTCTTTGAGTCTGATACTCTAATAATCTTTTAAAATACAAAAAAAGCCCCTTCACTATAGTTGTTGTCTAAGCAACTCAATTATAGCATGAATGGCTTTTTTTGTTGTATCTTGTCTGACTTTTTATATTCACAAAAAGAGATGTATACAGATTCATACATTTTTGATATCCTAAAAATGTCAATAAGACAAATACCTTATTTATACCCATTAACAAAGAAACCTTAATACGTAAGGTTTCTTTGTTAATGGGTATAATTTTTAACTACAATTAACTGAATTTTCAAAATGATATATATCAAATTTAATAAAGTAAATATATGTCGAGACATGATAAAATGAGTGGAAATAATATACATTCATAAAAAGGGGGCTACTTTGTGGACGTTCAAACAAAAAATAATGAACAAATCACAAACATGTTAAATGACTGGTATATCGAAATTCGTGCTAGACATTTAGGTAATGCACATAAATTAAGGTTAGAAATTGATAAAAAAATCCACAACATAGAAGAAGACCAAAACCTACTTTTATACTATTCACTATTAGATTTTCGCCATCAATATCTAATGGATCATTTAAGTATTGGTAAAAATAGCTTCGACAAAATTGAATCTTTTAACACACCTACAGATAATCTTCTCTCATACTATTATTTCTTTTTTAAAGCCATACACGCAACTAGCATCGGAAACTACAACTTAGCAAGAAAATACTTTGATAAAGCTGAAATAAAACTAAAAGAAATACCCGACCAATTAGAACACGCTGAATTTTATTATAAAATTTCCACATTTAGTTGCCACAACCAACAATATGTTCCAGCTATTAAACAAGCAGCTAAGGCAAAAGAAATCTTTTCTAAATACAAAGGATATGAATTAAACATTGGTTATTGTAATAACCTTTCTGGACTATCATGCACACATCTAAAAGAATACGAATTAGCTGAAGAATACTTTATATCAGCAATGGACATTTTCCAAAAAGAAAAAGAAGAACAAGCTATTTTATATGTTCGTCATAATCTAGGATTTATGTATGCACAACAAAATTTATCAGAATTAGCAATTCGATATTTATCCGAAGTAATTCAAAAATCACCAAATAACTACAGAGCAATCTTAATTAAAGCATGCGAACATTCAAAACTAAATAATAAGAACAAAGCATCAGAACTATTTGAACAAGGTCTACAAATTAGTACAGAACTTGAAAATGAAGAATATCAACATCACTTCAAAATTTTAAAAGCAATAAATGAAGAAATCCCTGGAGAAAATTTAGAAAAACTAGTAATAGCAGGTAACAAATATTTCGAACAAGAAAATATATATGAGTATGTTCATGAATATACTGAAAAATTAGCAATAAAATTTTATCATGAAGATAATCATACAAAAGCAAGCGAATACTTTTATCTAAGTTCAAAAGCTAAACAAAAAAAACAAGATAAGGAGGCATTAAAATGAAAAAAACAACTTTTTACTTACTAGGGATCATAACTGCTTTCACCTTAATCTTAGGAAACACAAGTACATCAAAAGAAATTCAAATATCTGCTGAAAAAAACGTAATACAATATTCACATGGGAACACTGGTGGCTAATTAAAATTTTAAAAACCATAGAAAAAACACCTTCAAAAATGAAGGTGTTTTTTCTATGGTTTTTAAATAAATTTATCAACTAATAAAACTATAAACTGCAACAAATAGAACAAATCCTGAAGCTAAAAATAATGTATATCCAGTTATTTTTCGATTCTCTGTAAAATCAAAAATTCCCATCACAAAAAGCATTAATCCCATAAAAAAAGACATTAAAGGTAATAAATCATACATTTTTGTTATCAAGATATAAATAGCCAAAATACTTCCAATTAATCCAAATACAAACTTTAATAAGTTAATCAAACAGAAACCTCCTTTATTATATTTATATACATATTACTAATATTAAGGTTTTAACTACTACTAAATCCCTTATCCTATAAATCATAATTTAATCAGCAAGCCCTTAAATAAAAGAAATAAAAGCCACTATATAGTGGCTTTTATTTCTTTTATTTAAGTTGAAAGTTCTATATTTTTTTTGATTTTATTGCATTTATTATAAGGAGAATAAGACTCAATACAATTAAAGGTAAAAACACTAAAACCTTCAAATCTGTAAATCCACTTGTATTAATCTCATTTATCACCAAAAATAATAAAGCACAAAACACAATGATAACTAAAAAATACATACTAAATTTGCTGTTAATTTTTTTCCCAATAACTTTATAAATCAATCCAATTATAAAAAGTAGGAATATAGCTATACAAATCTGTATCATTACGAAAGTCATCATCTCAACTCCTACTTAAAAATACTTATCTTTTATTAGCGTAAATTTCTTTATCCAACCAACTAATCGTCATTACTGAACCACGTGAACTTGTATGATCGCGTAATTCTCTATAACAATGATAATTTCCAACAGACATAATTACTGAAACTGCTGAAGCTATAGCTGCTGGTGGGAAAAATGGAGTTAATAATCCAGTAATAGCAGCTATACTTCCCCAATAAAATGACCCATCAGCAAAATTATTTTGCCATTGTTGAGATTCACTCTTTGACATATACCATTTAACGCCCCACCAATAAGAATCTACAGATGAATATTGAATTCCATCTTTAGCATTAAGACCCACTAAATTATTCATAGAATTATTTGCTAATGGAGTAGCTTCCAATTGATTATTTTCCACATTTATCGTTGCATATCCTGCTTCAGTTGCCTGATTAATAGCTTGAATACCTCTTTGATAATGCTCATAAACAAAAGGACTAACCTGTTCTTTAACTTTTGAATCTAATTCTAATTGATTATGTTCATTTGGTTTAATATATTTACTAACAATAGCTACAGAATCAATAATTTCTTTAGATTGTTCTTCAGTATATTGACTTCCCATCCCTTCTACAGATTTAAAATATTTTTTTGTTGTCTCTTGAATTTGATTTTTCTCAGATACAGTTGTATTTTCTTCTGCATGAGAAACAACCGGTGCTACCACTGGAAATAATAAAGCCGCTGAAAGTAATCCTACTCCTAATTTTTTCATTTTCATAATATTCATCCCTTCTTATTCAATTGCCAAATAATAGATATCCACATATGTAAATCTGTAAATTTTACCATTATCTGGTACATCCTTGTATTAACTTATATTTTTCAGAAAATAAATAAATTTTAGAATAAAAGCAACTGATTTCTTTCGACATGTCCCCTCCTTCTCTTTGCCCCCACTTCGCAAACCGGACTGGCTTGCCCGGATAGGCTAACACAGGCGGTCTCCATATAAAGGGTTCGGCTACGCCCATTCCGCTACGCTTCATGCCCTTTACATCGAGCCTCCAACCTGTGTTTCCTATGCCAGTGCGCCACTCCGTACTGCGAAGACTAGGCGGCAAAGGTCGGGCGTGGAAATCCTTTTATTTCAGTGTTCTGAATGTATACTTTCCTTCCGGAAATATCTATTTTTATAGAAATCTCTTAAAACCCAATAAAATCAATAGTTTGAAAGTAAACTAATATTTAAAAGTTTACTTTAGATTTACTACAAAAAAACTATAAATAAATAATTAATAAAAAAAAATAAAAACACTACGATCAAAAGATTCCATTTATTTTTTGAAGTGGGTCTATTCACATATAGAATATATAAAAACATAGCTATAACCGTCATAAAAATTAAAAACATTTGATGATAAGAATAATAATTTATAATATATATCACTCCCTCCATCCATAAAAACAAAAACGCTCACTCGTTTAAATATACATATATTCTTTTCTAATATAGCCTATATATTAACAATTCTGTTTAATAATTATAAAAAATAGAATTTTATCAACAATTTTCGTACCAATAAAAAATATAGTTATTAAAAACATAGAAAAAGTTTCACACCCTATTCCCCATACTTTCACATAACAAGAACCTTATTATCTATTTTCACATATACTGTATTGATTTATAAAAGGCACACAAAAGGGCAATTCCTCTTAAAAACAGGAATTGCCCTTTATACAAACGAATTAAAAGAAACTACAGACACAATTATTATATCAAAATTATTTATATTATTATACATAAATATCAAAGAATGAAGGGGGGTGCAAAATCTATCTACAGATTTCGCACCAAAAACAGATAAAAATAACAATCAATAGAAACATAGGAACAGGAGAATGTTTCTTCACCTATTATAACCCATATCTTTACATTTTTGTTATTCAATTTGAAAATATGTAAAGATTCATACCCTTTTTTGAATTTTCTTTCTGTTTTAGTTATACTAGACTAGAAAGAGACTAATCTCCTTTAGGCTAGCAATAAATATACTAAATTGCACCAAAAAACCAATTCCCGTGTAATGGAATTGGTTTTTTGGTGCAATTCAGTCAATACAGCAACTTGAACCCACATTTTCAAATATGATCTTATCCATCTTAACATAATTACAAATACATAAACGCAAAAAATCTCTGTATATGCACACATATACAGAGATTTTTAAAAGGATGAAACCCTTAAGTTAGTTAGTGATGAATACTAATTATATCACAATTTTCTTTTTATATAATATAAATTAACATCATTGAAATAAAATTCATTAAATCCTAAATCTTAAATGGATAAGTGATACAGATATATAAACTATTTGTATCTGCATCACTTATGTCCACCAAAAAATCATTTTTTGCATTCTTCTATTCTGTTCAAAGGAAGAAGTTACTTTATAAAACTATGCCCTTATTATAAAACTTGAGTATGTCCCATTAAAAATAAACAAAATATAAAAGGACCTTCGTTTTTTAAACAAAGATCCCTGTACGACATATATTCTTACCAACAACCATTTTAATTATATTTACGATTATTTATATTAATATCACTTTATAAACAAGGTCCTCTACAATGGATAATTTGACAATCATAATTATTTTTTAAAGGAATCCATGTATCTGTTCGATTAAAATTATAATTCATTCATTTATCCATTCCCTTCTTCAAAATATCAAAAAACAAGAATACTCTATAAAGAGTTGATGTGGAGGTAGGGCGTTGTATACGTTACTCTATGTTCATCATATAAATGTGTATATAACTAAATAAGCCTTTTTTATTTTTGGGCTAAAAAAAAGACGTCTGTTTTGAACAGACGTCTTTTAATAAAAGGACTAAGATATCAATCTCCTACCTTAAATCATACTATACACTTCATTACCATTATTCATTCTTCCTCTAATGCAATTTCGATTTGTTCAATTCGAAATGCTACAGGCGGATGAGTCGCTTCTAAACGCGCCCAGATCCCTTTTGGAGAACCTTCCGTTCCTTCTATTTTTTCTAAAAAGGACAACAAACCTGCTCCCATTCCTAATTTGACTGCATATGCATCCGCTCGAAATTCCTCTTTTCTTCCAACAACTCGAAAAGATAAATCAGCAACTCGATGTAAAACGACTTGCATAACTTTTAATACAACCGCTGCAAGTGCCGCTAATACAGCTACAATCGGAACACGATTCGAGAGAAGAGATAAAATCGTTGCCATAGCTACTAATATCCATGTAGCCACTGTACCCGCTGTATTCAATGTATGCGCCATGACAGAACGCTTACTATCCCCATATTTCAAATGACCAAGTTCATGAGCAAGAATCCCTGCAAGCTCTTCCTCATTCGCCGTTTTTAATAATCCTTTAGTCACACAAACTGTCTTACTACCTAATGCATACGCATTTGGGAATGGTTCATCTGCTACACATAAAACCAAATCTTGTATACCTGCTCTTTGACCATAAATCATCTAAAATTGGTTTGATTTGTTCTACTTCTCGTTTCGTCGCTCGTCTCATGCCATTCATATAACGATACAATTTTTCTGCATGTTCAGTTGTGCTTAATACAGTAAGCCCACCAATAATAACCGCCGAGATAAACCCGGCTAAAATACTAGAATTTATATATAAGGCTAAAAGCATATATATAATAATCCAATTCACAAAAGCCGTTAAAATTAACACGTAATTAATCCTCCCATTTTACCATTCTCACCTTAATTTTTTTCCTTACTAGTTTATCACCTTGCTTTATTTTCACCAAGGCTTCCCCAGTATGTAATGCTTTAATTTCATCTGGATGGAACACAAAGTTTTTCACATTTCGCATACTTCCCAAACCTGTTACACCCTGAGCCATATCTACCTGATAAGTAAAATCTAAACTATCAGCTGTACCAATTGCTTTTGCCAATTCTTCTGCATCACTTGGATCATTCTGTGCCTGAACAATTAAAGTATTACAGTTTTGCATGATTTGCTTTCGTAAATGCTCACTCACTGTCTCTATATCCGCTAAGGATTGAAAAGCAAGCAATGCCTCAAATCCTGCCCCACGAGATTTATTAATCACATCAATAACTTGCTGCGTAACAAGTACATTAAATTCATCAATAGCAACTGTCACATGTTCACCTTCTCTGTGTTTCATATGACTACTCACATTCGTTTTTAAATCATTCACAATCATCTTTCCAAGTTGTCGAGCGCCTTCCGGATATCGCAAACTATCCAATGTAAAAACAACCGTTCCTCTTTCTTCTAACACTTGATGTAATACGATTGTATTTCCCTCTTCTTCCTGGAATAAATGTCGAAAATCTCCTTCAGCCAAAATAGAAACACGACTGGCCAAACCTTCAATTGCCTTTTTATCAATCCGCTTAATTTTTGGAATCAAATTGAAAACTTCATCACGTTTGAAAATACTCTCAGAAGGCTCAGATTTGCTTAAATCAACTTTTTCATCATCAAACAACACTAAACCATCTGTATCGCTTAAATCGCTAACAGCAACCTTTTTAGGCGCTTCTTCCGTTGCTTCTATTTCTGATTGGCTTGTAATCAATCCAATTAAAGCATCAGCATCACAATATTGTGAAACACTTGTTAATGTCGCTTTCACATTCCTAGCTTCAAAAACACGGAATAAATATTGTAAAAATTCCTGAGAAGATAACTTATAATGCTCTTCAGACCAATCAGACAATGTTAAAATTTTATCTGTTAACTCTGTTGGAGTTCCTACAGCTAAAGGATTATAGTGCATCCCAACTCCATCTGTATTGAAATGATAAAAAGGACGTTTATGCTTTTCAGCAAACTTCCGAATTTCTTCCGCAAGTTTCATATCTCCTTTTGCATCGATAAAAATCCCTGCTTGCTTCTTTAAAATTGCGTATTCCAAAAATGTTTTAATTGTTATCGTTTTACCCGAGCCAGTTGTTCCAACTAATCCAATATGTTTCTTTAAAACATCTGGTGTTAACGTGATTTCTTGACCTCCAGTCATAGTTCTTCCTAAACGCACACCTTTTGGAATTTCCCCACGATCCATTTCTTTTTGATAGATTTTCTCTTGCTGTTTCTCTTTTAGATTCACAATAACTTTATTGGCCAAACTATTTTCCTGTTTCTCTCTCTCTAAAGATGAACTATTTTGTACAGTTGATTCATCTACTCTAGTTGCCCATTTAAACACATTTTCAATAGCAACCACTAATCCCGCTGTTTTAACACCATTCACTAAAAACCCTAACAGCGTATTATCCTCTGGAAAAATAGCAAATACAAATTTTTTCATCATATCTGGTATAATTCCAAAATAATTTTCCGTAAACGAAATCATAAATGATACAACACTAGATGACAATAATGTTTGAAAATCATTCAACACCCATAAAATCGAAAATCCAAATGCAATCCAAAATACAATTCGTTTTTCTAATTTCCCTACCTGTGCTAATGCACCAATCCTTTTAAAAATAACTGCTATTAAATACCCACTTGTAAAACATAAAACTGCCGCAAATCGAATCCATTCTAATAAATTTCGATTTTCTTCATACTGATTATTTGCCATATACAATTACTACTCCTATCTTTATACTTTTATAATTTCATAATTTGAAATCTATCTGATACAACTGTTTGATTCATTTCTTCTCTTAATATTTTTGCAATACTTTCTTTTTCTACAACATAAATCACACTTACATATTGCCCTTTCGCAATTCGTTCCGCATAATCACTTATAATCTGCTTCACTCTTGTTCTATTCTTTAATGACAACTCTAGTTCTACTGCATACTTACTTCCATTCACAATCAATATTCCATCCGCTACTCTCATAGCTAATGCTTTAAACTTATCTTCTTCACTTGCCTTCCTAACTAATCTAGACTTAATCTGTCTTGCTGTTATCCAACTCGATCCCTCATATTTTTTTAACAACTTTACCGATAAATCCACTAATTTCTTATCATGCACAAAATTATTCACACTCGGCTTTTTCCCCGCTGCCATTTCACTCTCACATAATTCCACACCATCTTTCGTTACCCAATACACATTCCCATAATCATATAAAATCCTCTCTCTCTTCAATACCCCCTGTTCTACCATCTCTTTTAATCTCCTATAAACAACTGTCTTTCCCAAACCAAAAAACTCTTGTACCTGTTCTGCTAATACAAACCCATGTAAATTTACCCACTCTACTATCTCTACATCTCTCTTCGTAATTGCCATATTTCCCTCTCCTACTCTTCTATCCTTCTATACATCTACTCTTCCAATCTTTTATCTTTACCATCTACCACTTTACCATATTCTTACCATCATCCTCCATATCTATTTCCATACCTATTATTATCTATTCTTTCCTTCTATTCCATACCCATTTTCTTCTCTTATTCTCTTATTCTACTACTCTTATCCCCTCACTCAACTCTCATATTCCCCGCCCCACACCTTCTGACTTACTGACCACTCACATGTAGACGTAGTATGTGAGTGGTCAGTAAGTTCGTAGCGATAGCGTAGAAAAGAAGGTGTGGGGCGGGGAATCGGCTATACATAGCATCTAAATGCAACTTCAGTCTACATGAAACCTATGGAAAATGGGTATGGAACTATATATCATAATTTATTCCACATATTTTTTCATAGGTCTTTGCAAATAGCCGCGCCATGGCGCGGCTATTTGTTAAACAAACGTTTGATTAAATCAGATGTTTGTTTCTTTTATATTTTTTGTTCTTTGTATTTTTATTTTTAAAAGTTTTATTTTTTATCGTTTTGAAATCTATTTTTTTGAACAGGAACGCCCCTTGTAGTTTCCCATGCTTTGCGGTAAGAGCTGGCGCACTGGCAGGAAATCACAGGGTAGAGGCTCGTTGTAAAGGGCGTGTAGCGTAGCGAAACGGGCGTAGCCGAACCCTTTACAATGAGAATCCCTGTGATAGCCTAACTGGGCTAGCCAGTTCGATAGCGAAGCACGGAAACTACAAAAAGGGGCAATCCTTCGGATTTTCACCAAAATATAGCGTGAAAACATAACGTATCTTAATCTCAAAAAACAGCAAAAACATAGAACGAAAGAGCCTATATATATAAGAGTAAGAAGGAAAAAAAAAAAAGTCAGTAATACCAAGGGTTCATGAGGGGGGGAGTGTGCCCTTTTGGGCACACTA
>NZ_JAKUFX010000172.1:0-10352 GCF_022663635.1 Bacillus cereus group sp. BfR-BA-01356
CCATTATCTAGAAATATCTTGAGACGTCCAAGTATTTTCTTTATTACTGGACTCTTATTAGAGAGTAAAACTAAGCCTGAGATAGGGCTTAAATATTAATATACGAGAGGGTATAAATGATTTAATTACTACAATCAATACAAATTCAAAAGAAGTTACAGATGTGATTAAGATGCTACAAGACTTCAAAGGGAAACTATATCAAAATTCTACAGATTTTAAAAATAATGTTGGTGGTCCAGATGGGAAAGGTGGATTAACTGCAATATTAGCAGGTCAACAGGCAACGATTCCACAACTTCAAGCTGAAATTGAGCAACTTCGTTCTACTCAGAAAAAACATTTTGATGATGTATTAGCATGGTCAATTGGTGGTGGATTGGGAGCAGCTATTTTAGTTATTGCAGCTATTGGAGGAGCGGTCGTTATTGTTGTAACTGGCGGTACAGCAACACCGGCTGTTGTTGGTGGACTCTCGGCTCTTGGTGCAGCTGGTATTGGTTTAGGAACAGCGGCTGGTGTCACAGCATCTAAGCATATGGACTCCTATAATGAAATTTCTAACAAAATCGGAGAATTAAGTATGAAAGCAGATCGTGCTAATCAAGCAGTTCTTTCGCTTACTAACGCGAAAGAAACATTGGCATATTTATATCAGACTGTAGATCAAGCGATATTGTCTCTAACAAATATTCAAAAGCAATGGAATACAATGGGCGCAAATTATACAGATTTACTGGATAATATCGATTCTATGCAAGACCACAAATTCTCTTTAATACCAGATGATTTAAAAGCCGCTAAAGAAAGTTGGAATGATATTCATAAAGATGCAGAATTCATTTCAAAAGATATTGCTTTTAAACAGGAGTAGAACTGAAATATAAAACCTAAATTGGAGGAAAATGAAATGATAAAAAAAATCCCTTATAAATTACTCGCTGTATCGACGCTATTAACTATTACAACTGCTAATGTAGTTTCACCAGTAACAACTTTTGCAAGTGAAATTGAACAAACGAACAATGGAGATACGGCTCTTTCTGCAAATGAAGCGAGAATGAAAGAGACCTTGCAAAAGGCTGGATTATTTGCAAAATCTATGAATGCCTATTCTTATATGTTAATTAAGAATCCTGATGTGAATTTTGAGGGAATTACCATTAATGGATATGTAGATTTACCTGGTAGAATCGTACAAGATCAAAAGAATGCAAGGTCACATGCTGTTACTTGGGATACGAAAGTAAAAAAACAGCTTTTAGATACATTGAATGGTATTGTTGAATACGATACAACATTTTACAATTATTATGAAACAATGGTAGAAGCGATTAATACAGGGGATGGAGAAACTTTAAAAGAAGGGATTACAGATTTGCGAGGTGAAATTCAACAAAATCAAAAGTATGCACAACAACTAATAGAAGAATTAACTAAATTAAGAGACTCTATTGGACATGATGTTAGAGCTTTTGGAAGTAATAAAGAGCTCTTGCAGTCAATTTTAAAAAATCAAGGTGCAGATGTTGATGCCGATCAAAAGCGTCTAGAAGAAGTATTAGGATCAGTAAACTATTATAAACAATTAGAATCTGATGGGTTTAATGTAATGAAGGGTGCTATTTTGGGTCTACCAATAATTGGCGGTATTATAGTCGGAGTAGCAAGGGATAATTTAGGTAAGTTAGAGCCTTTATTAGCAGAATTACGTCAGACCGTGGATTATAAAGTAACCTTAAATCGTGTAGTTGGAGTTGCTTACAGTAATATTAATGAAATGCACAAGGCGCTTGATGATGCTATTAACGCTCTTACTTATATGTCCACGCAGTGGCATGACTTAGATTCTCAATATTCGGGAGTACTTGGACATATTAAGACCGCATCTCAAAAAGCTGAACAAAATAGATTTAAATTCTTAAAGAATAATTTGGATGCGGCTAAAGACAGTTGGAAAACATTACGAACAGATGCTGTTACATTAAAAGAAGGAATAAAGGAATTAAAAGTGGAAACTGTTACTCCACAAAGATAGGGAAATATTAATTCTGCGTAAAGTGAACTAAAACATAGAAAGTCTATGATTACACTGTTAAACAGAAAAGTGATAATTAATAAATCCTTATATAACAGAAAGGCGGAGTCTCATTAAAGACTTCGCCTTTCAATTATATATAAGTATGATTCGAATAAAAAATAACCTTGTAGTTTAATTGCTTTTTTAAAATTTGCAACAGAATCGGTTAATTTGAAGCAGATTATATACATTTTCTTTAATACTTTATGATTTGAAGGCTGCTAAAGAAAGTTCAAACGATACTGATAAAAGATGTAGAACTCATTTTGAAAGACATCGCTTTTTAATAAGATTAGAACTTGAAACTATACCTTATATAGGAGAAATACGAAATGATGAAAAAAATCCCTAATAAACTACTCGCTGTATCAGCGTTTTTAACTATAACAACTACTTATGCAGTCATACCACTAGAAACTTTTGCGATTGAAATTGAACAAACGAACAATGAAAATATATCTCTTTCAGCAAATGAAGAACAGATGAAAAAAGCTTTGCAAGATGCTGGTTTATTTGCAAAAGCTATGAATGAATATTCTTATTTGCTAATTAATAATCCAGATGTGAGTTTTGAAGGAATAACTATTAATGGAAATGCAGATTTGCCTAGTAAAATTGTACAAGATCAAAAGAATGCAAGAGCACATGCTGTTACATGGAATACACAAGTAAAAAAACAGCTTTTAGATACATTGACAGGCATTATAGAATACGATACAAAATTTGAAAATTATTATGAAACATTAGTAGAGGCGATCAATACTGGAAATGGAGATACTTTAAAAAAAGGGATTACAGATTTACAGGGAGGAATTCAACAAAATCAAAAGTCTGCAAAAGCATTAATAGAAGAATTAATTCAATTAAAAAATGCTATTGGAGAAGATGTTAGAACATTTGGAAGTCATAAAGAGACATTGCAATCGATTTTAAAAAACCAAGGTGCTGATGTGGAGGCGGACCAAAAGCGTCTAGAGGACCTTTTAGGACAAGTAAAATATCAGAAAGACATAGAATCTAAGGGGTTAGACATGGTGAAAATCCCCTTTATTCCAACCTTGATTGCTGGTGGCATCATGATAGGTGATGCAAGAGGTAAGTTAGGTTGGCTAGAACCTGAATTAGCAAAATTGCGTCAGACTGTAGATTATAAAATAACATTGAATCGTGTAGTTGGAGTTGCATTTCATAATATTAGTGATATGCATAGTATGCTTGATAGTGCTATCACTGCTCTTACTTATATGTCTACGCAATGGGAGGATTTAGATTCTCAATATTCGGGTGTACTGGGACATATTGATAAAGCTGATCAAAAAGCTGATCAAAATAAATATAAATTCTTAACCCCTAGCTTGAATGCAGCGAAAAACAGTTGGAAAACATTAAAAACAGATGTTGTCACTTTACAAGAAGGGATAAAAATCGCAGAGAAAAAAGAACAGGATTTTTTGAATCAGCTTCGTCCATCAAACGTTTTCTACTTTTATAAAAAAATTCATAACGCATACACTTTTGAAATAAAGACTGGAACAAATGCGCCAAATGCGTCTTATAAAGTTATGAATTTAACGAAAAACACTGTTCATAATATGTGGAGTGGAGGGGCTAATACTAACATGTGGGCTGATTGGCTTTCATTCAATCCAAATGATGAATTTGCGGTAGTAGCAGTAGTGGATGGTAAAGAATATGTTGTGTATAAAGACAAAGTACAAAATATAATGAACTGAATCTGAAAGTAACGAAGTAATTGGAGCTGGAGAATAAACTAGACACCAAGTTAATCGAAAAATCTCCTTATATCCTAGAATATTTTGCTCAAGAAAAAGAATTTGTTCAGCGAAAAAAGTAAATATTGAATCAAGGAGTTAGTTGTATTATGTGTATGGTTTTACCGAAAGGTTTCAAGTACATTACCCATACAATTATGTAGTTATCCTGAAGCATCTACAGGTGTTCTTATCGACCTTGAAGAACTACTTAGCTTCCTAAGTGGAGTGATTTTATGCAAAATTAAGTGAACGTTTTTGTACATAGATTAGTTGACATTCATATAGATTTTTTCCATTTTCAAAGATAGTTTTGTTTTTTATGTTATTTTTCAAAAATTACTGCTGAAATTTCTATATTCATGACTCAGTATATAATCATTGTTTGATGAAATGACATACCACGTCCCTTAGAGTTTCATACGTATTACGATAACTTAAAGAAAAAAGATAATAGTAGTCAACGGTTACTATTATCTTTTTTGAACTATTTTTCATTAAGATATCTCATCTGCTGTGTTCCTTATTTACTTTTCTAGATTTTATCCTAGTTTAAAATTTATGCATTTGAACTGTTTATACAATTTGTAGGATTTTTAGCTTTTTTGTCGAATACACTTAATGCAAGGAGGGACATTACATGATTATTAAAGATTATTTCATCAACCTTTCTATTTTTTCTTTACTAGTTAGCGCAGCAATATTTATTCAAGTGTTTACAATTAATTCTAGTCGATATTTTGAAAAGCTCTATGGAGGGATTATTGCAGTTACGTTAATGTTCTTTTCTTTTCCATACATGGGATTTTCCTACGATCTTCGAGTTGTTCCTCTTATTCTATCTTTTATTTACTTTGGTCGTATTGCTGGTTGGATTACGTTAATTAGCATAATTGTAATGCGTATCTTTTACACAGGAGGGTACTGGGAACCTCCTGTGATTGCTTATTTAGGTATGGGGATTCTATTTTCTACCTTTAAAACTTATTTTAAAAAACTACATCCTTTTAAAAGTGCATCGTTATATTTTTCTGTTTTTATTGGACTAAAGTGGTTAGTTGGCGTATTATTTAATACTACATTACTTTACACAGGAGGCTTATTATATATAGCGTTAGGACTTTTAATTGGGCTATTTCTTATGGAAGCCTACCAGAGATTGTATTATTTAACACAGGACTTATCTAAAATGAATCGAGAATTAAAAAAATCGAAGCAAGAACTTGCAGATACCGTACATGAGTTTCAAGGAGGAATTTTTAAATTTAAAAAAGTGGGTAAGCACTTTATACACACTTTATGTGATGGACAGTTTTATTATCAAAACGGATTTTATTCTGAACAGGTGGTAGGAAAAAGCTTACGTACTATTGATGCTTCTATTGTTCCTCCACATTTAGTTCCACAATTGATGAAGTACTATCTTCAGGCATGGGAAGGAAAAGAAATTATATTTGAATTACCTTGGCCAAATGATAAAACTATTATTCTTATTGCGCTTAGGCCGATTAAACGAAATGGACAAGTTATTGAAGTTGTTGGTTCTACAGTTGATATAACCGAAAGGAAAAAGGTAGAATCAGAATTAAGCGCTACCAAAGAATTATTGGAATCATTTATAAAGCACAATCTAGATGCTATTACCATTTCTGATCGAGAAGGGCATATTTTACAAGCGAATAAAGCTTATGAAAAGATATTTGGGTGGTCATCACAAGAAATCATAGGTAAGAGATTACCTTTTGTACCAGATTTTTTAATGGAAGAATCGCTTGAAAATATTCAGAAAATTCTAACAGGTGAATCTGTGGTTACTAGATTAGAAACTGTTAGACAAAGGAGCGATGGGAGTCTTCTTGATGTCAGTCTGACAGTTTCTCCTATACTAGATGTAAGAGGAAATGTGATAGCTTTATCAGCAATATGTAGAGACATCTCTGAAAGAAAACAAGCAGAAAGAGAACGACATCGATTACACCAGCAATTAAGAGATAGTGAAATGAAGTACCGTGCACTAATTGAACAAGCAACTGATGCGGTATATGTAGTAGAGCTGAATGAAGATAATGCTCCAAGTCGATTTATTGAGGTAAACCCTGTTGGGTGTAGAAGATTTGGATATAGTAGAGAAGAGTTGCTCTCATTATCATTTTCAAATATAGTACCACAAGATTCTCAAATAATCGTAAGGTTATTAGAAAAAATTAAAAAGGGACAAACTTCCTTCACTTTGCAAGATGAATATGTTTTTCCAACAGGAAAAGTAATAACAACTGAGTTTAGTGTTCGTGTTTTTAACTTAAATGGTAAAAAAGTTTTCCTAAGTATTTCTCGTGATATCACTGAACGGCTAAAAACAGAAGAATTATTACGAAAATCTGAAAAACTTGCTGTTGTAGGACAATTAGCGACTGTAATGGCTCATGAGATCAATAATCCATTAACTGCAATGAAAGGGTTCATGCAATTACTAAAATCAACGGAAAATGAAAATAATCAAGGTTATATAAATATAGTATCATCAGAGATTGAGCGTATAGAGAGTATTACAACTGAATTTATGGCGGTAGCCAAACCACAGGTGGTAAAAATAAAACCTAATGATATTAGTGTGCTAATGGATCAAGTTTTAATGCTACTACAACCTCAAGCAATGATGAATAATATAAAAATTAGAATCGATCTTAACCCTGGTATTCCATTGATTTCATGTGAAGGAAATCAATTAAAGCAAGTATTTGTTAATATATTAAAAAATGCAATTGAATCTATGCCGATGGGAGGAGAAATTCTCATTCAATTAAATATACTTGATAATAATCAAGTAAGTATTCGTTTTATCGATCAAGGGTGTGGGATTCCAAAAGAACGTATACCATACCTCGGAGAACCTTTTTATAGTATTAAAGAAGAGGGGATTGGCTTAGGATTAATGATCTGTTATAAAATCATTGAAACACATCAGGGAAAGGTATTTATTGAGAGTGAAGTGAATAAGGGGACTACAGTTGAAGTCACTCTCCCTATTTGTACACTTCAAAATTAAGATATTCTCTTACTGAAATTTTTTAAGAAACCATACAGAATGTAATGCCAATGTTACTTAATGAAATAATAAAGAGAAGAACACTGGTAAATGTACCCTATAGAATAGACACTTGAAAAAGCCTGTTATAAAAACATCCTTTCTTTAGAACCAAAAGAAAGGATGTTTTTAATATTGTAATTTTTCTTGGGGACATTTCAAATTTTTACTTGTAATACATTTTTTAACTAATTTTGGTTAAGTTAGTTAAAAAGGTATTATTTTTAATGAGCATATTGACATATAAATATCCCTCATTTTTAAAATAGAAATTTCTAAAAACTATATATAGGTTCTTTTTGAAAGGAAGGGTATTATCAATTGAAACCACATGAAAAAGTACCTGTTCACTCTATAAAATCTTTGCAGGAATTAATGCAATTACTAAAAAAATCTAAAGATTTTATAACGTTGGAGATCGCTTCAAACAAATCCTCTATAGTCATTTCATATTTTAGAACCTTAATCGATGTAAATATATTTCATGAAGAGGTTTTAACTTATATAAAAGAGAAGAGCTTCAATTCATTACAAGATATTCGGTCTGTCTTACCCTTTGAAAATTCAAAAATAACAAATCAAATGGAAGATATTCAGGATAGTATTTTAAACGGCTATATACTTATTCAGTTCGATACAGATAAATTAAATGGCTTGTTAATCAATGTGGCAAAGAAAGAAAAAAGAGATATTACAAAAGCTGAAATTGAATACAATATCGTGGGTCCACAAATCGCGTTTGTTGAAGATTTAGATGTAAACTTAAATTTAGTACGTAGAAAGCTTCCAACACCTTATTTACAAATGAAGGAATTGAAAGTAGGCTCTCTATCTAACACAACCGTTGCGATTGTATATATTGAGGGAATTGTAAATGATCAAAATCTACAAGAAATTATAAAAAGGGTGAGTCTAATAAAAACAGACCACGTTTTGGATAGCACGTATTTGATGCAGTTAATTGCAGACAACCCGAATTCTATATTTCCTCAATTTTTGAATACAGAACGACCAGACCGTGTAGCAGCTGTATTGGCAGAAGGGAAAATTGCACTTTTTGTAGATGGCTCACCTTATGCAATCACTCTTCCAACAACATTAATTGACTTTTTTTCTACGACAGAAGATTACACCATGCCTTGGATTATTGCCTCTTTTTTTCGTCTATTAAGGCTTTTTGCTTTTATGTTTTCTGTCTTAACGACTCCATTATATGTTGCAATCTTAACATATCATTACGAGCTTATTCCAAAAGAACTTCTTGAAACGTTAATCATATCGAGAAGTAAAGTACCTTTTCCTCCATTAATTGAAGCGCTTTTTTTAGAAATAACGATTGAATTACTGAGAGAAGCGGGGGCACGTTTACCAACTAAAGTGGGTCTAACTGTCGGTATAGTAGGTGGTATTGTAATTGGACAGGCATCTGTAGAGGCAAGTCTTACAAGTAATGTACTTATTATTATTGTTGCACTTTCAGCGCTTAGCTCATTTACAGCACCAATATATCGAATTGGTAATACAATTCGAGTAATTCGTTTTCCTTTTATAATATCTGCACACCTGTTGGGTTTATTAGGAATTGTTTTAACAAGCTCTTTGCTTTTAGCACGTTTATTACGTACAGAATCATTAAGACGTCCTTATTTGTTTCCTTTTTATCCTACACGCCCTACAGATTGGAAAGATAGCATTATCCGTTTGCCGATCTCAGCGATGTTTCGACGTCCTATTTTTTCAAGATCTAAACAGCGTTTTCGTTTTAATCCAGAAGAGGTAGAGAAAAATAAAATTAAATCACGAAATGATTTTGATGATTGAAATTAACAGGGAGGAGCATTATGAAACAGATCCCAATTGAGTATCAAGTCTCTCCATATATGGTGTTTTTTTTAATTATTACTATACAGATGGGGGTTGGTATGCTTGGTTTTGAAAGGATTAGTGCAAAATTAGTTGGAAATGATGCGTGGATTAGCACGCTGCTTTTTGGAATATCTGTTAATCTTATGATTTGGATTATATATCAGATTTTAAATCAGGGTAATGGAGATATCATTGCAATCAATCAAGACGTACTTGGAAAATGGATTGGTGGATTGTTCAACTTCATTTTTTTATCTTATATTGTATTGTTAGGTGCAACAACACTACATACCTATATCGAAGTAGTACATGTTTGGATGTTTCCTTCCATTTCATCTTGGATTATAGCAGGGGCTTTTTTGGGTCTATGTTATTACATTGTGACTGGAGGATTTCGTGTAGTTGCTGGAATCGGCTTCTTTGGAATCGTTATCCCAAGCATTCTAATCTTCACATTTTTTTATCCTTTGCAGTATGCAGATTTCCAAAATTTATTTCCAATTGCACAGCATTCATTCCTAGAAATCATGAAAGGAATGAAAGGAAATATGTTTAGTTTTTTTGGATTTGAAATGTTATTGTTGTACTACCCATTTATTAAAAAGGCAAGAACCTCTCAAAAATATGCGCACTATGCAAATTTAGTAACGACTATTGTCTACACATACCTTATGATTTTAACTCTTGCGTTTTTTAGTGAAAAACAACTAGCGAGCGCGATATGGGCATATTTAAGCATGATTAAAATTATACAATTTCCCTTTATAGAGCGGTTTGAATACATTATTGTTTCTGTTTGGGCTTTTTTTATATTACCCAATGTTTCCTTTACATTATGGGGAGTAAGTCGTGGTATAAAAGAGGCACTGGGAATAAAGCAAAAATATGTTTTGCCAGTTATCATCCTGTTCATCTTTGTTTTATCATTTTTCTTGAATAACCGTAATAAAATTAACTTATTAAATACTTGGACAGGTCAAATTGGCTTTGTATATATATATGTATACCTACCTATATTATGGCTAATTCAAACCGCCAAAATAAAGTTAAGGAGATAAACATGAAGCGATGGATACTTTTCCTTATAGTAAGTGTCTTCTTAATAGGTTGTGCTAAAACGAAAATTGTGGATGACATTGACTTAGTTCAAGTTGCGGCATATGATACCGAAGCAAAAGGTAAGCTAAAAGGAACCTTTGCGATTTCAGCTTATAAAGGAGGCGGGGAAGGTGAAACGAAAATCTATTCAGCATCAGGCCAGACTGGTAGAGAAGTTCTTGCAAGAGCATCCGAAAAATCTTCTGGACCTCTAGAGTTGGGGCAATTGCGTGTTATTATATTTAATGAAAAAATAATTGATAAGGGAATGCAGGAAATTTTAGAGACTTTGAACCGAAATCCTAGTGTAGGAAATGCAATTTATTTAGCAATTACAAATGTAAAAGACCTGCGGTAGTATGTCAACTGAAAAATAATATCTTTTGAAGTTATCAAAGGACAAATTGCTTAAAAAAGACATCACGAAACTAGACCAGTATTTTATGTAAAA
>NZ_JAKUFX010000173.1:0-10350 GCF_022663635.1 Bacillus cereus group sp. BfR-BA-01356
TAAATGTTTCATCATATGTTCTTCTAATTTTCCCCATAAAAAAATCCCCCTTATAGTAGACAGGATATAAAGCTTTCTTTTTTCTGTCTACTATAGGGGGAGCATATCATTATATGAGGCTCTTTTTTATTTCCAACAAATTCATGACAACTCTTCTCTTTCCCTCAACCAACTGTAAAATATTGTACAATAGAAGTAGAACCTCACCTTAGATTTTTTCTCCATACATACTACTCACAAATAATAGCAACACTACCATTGCTAACTGTTTTTACTGGAGGTGCTTACTTATGAGCAATTGGTACAGTAAGACGAAAGATCAAACATTAATTGACCTAGAAACAAACGAACAACACGGTTTAACAGATGAAATTGTAAGTGAACGTTTAAAGCAATACGGTTCTAATGAATTAGCTACAAAACAAAAACGCACTTTATTGCAGCGTATTTTCGCCCAAATTAATGACGTCCTCGTATATGTCCTTATTATTGCAGCCCTTATTTCTGCCTTTGTAGGTGAATGGGCAGATGCAAGTATCATTGCGCTCGTTGTAGTTTTAAATGCTGTTATCGGTGTCGTCCAAGAATCGAAAGCAGAACAAGCCTTAGAGGCATTGAAAAAGATGGCGACACCTAAAGCTATCGTCAAGCGAGATGGTGAACTAAAAGAAATTCCATCTGAGCACGTCGTTCCAGGTGATATCGTTATGCTCGACGCCGGACGATATATCCCATGCGATTTACGCCTTATTGAAACCGCAAATTTAAAAGTTGAAGAATCTGCTCTAACTGGTGAATCTGTCCCTGTTGATAAAGATGCAATCTACCACCCTTCCATGCAAAGTGATGAGCAAGTACCACTCGGCGATCAAAAAAACATGGCATTTATGTCCACTCTTGTAACATACGGAAGAGGCGTCGGTGTTGCTGTTGAAACTGGAATGAACTCACAAATTGGTAAGATTGCTACCCTTTTACATGAAGCAGACGATGATATGACACCACTTCAAAAAAGCTTAGCACAAGTCGGAAAATATTTAGGCTTTGTCGCTGTAGCTATTTGTATCGTTATGTTCCTCATCGGTTTTTTACAAGGCCGGGATACGTTAGAAATGTTTATGACTGCTATTAGTTTAGCCGTTGCAGCTATTCCAGAAGGCTTGCCAGCTATCGTTTCCATCGTTCTTGCAATTGGTGTGCAACGTATGATTAAACAAAACGTTATCATTCGGAAACTACCAGCTGTTGAAGCCCTCGGTTCTGTCACAATTATTTGTTCAGATAAAACAGGTACGTTAACGCAAAATAAAATGACCGTTACTCACTTTTATAGTGATAACACATACGATCGCTTAGAAAGTTTAAATGTAAATAATGATGCGCAACGTCTATTGTTAGAAAATATGGTGCTATGTAATGATGCTTCTTACAATAACGAATCACAAACGGGAGACCCGACTGAAATTGCACTTCTCGTTGCTGGAACCACTTTTAACATGCAAAAAGATCATTTAGAAAAAATACATGAACGTGTTAACGAAGTACCTTTCGATTCAGATCGTAAAATGATGTCAACCGTACATACATACGATGAAAGCTACTATAGCATGACGAAAGGCGCTATTGATAAGCTCTTACCTCGATGTACCCATATTTTTAAAAACGGCAAAATTGAGATTTTAACTGATTCTGATAAAAATCAAATATTAGAAGCTGCCGGAGCAATGTCTCAAGAAGCTTTAAGAGTACTTTCATTCGCATTTAAACAATACAATTCAAACGATGTGGATATAAATCATCTTGAAGAAAATCTTATCTTTATTGGTCTTGTCGGTATGATTGATCCACCACGAACTGAAGTGAAAGATTCAATTACAGAATGTAAAAAAGCCGGTATTCGCACAGTTATGATTACTGGTGACCATAAAGATACCGCCTTTGCAATTGCCAAAGAACTTGGCATTGCTGAAGAAATATCGGAAATTATGATTGGAACTGAATTAGATAACATTTCTGATACAGAACTAGCTAGCAAAATTAATCATTTAAATGTATTCGCTAGAGTCTCTCCAGAGCATAAAGTGAAAATTGTAAAGGCATTACGCGCGAAAGGAAATATCGTTTCTATGACTGGTGATGGCGTCAATGATGCACCATCTTTAAAGCAAGCCGATGTCGGCGTAGCGATGGGCATTACAGGAACAGACGTTGCAAAAGGGGCAGCAGATGTTGTGTTAACAGATGATAATTTCTCATCTATCGTGAAAGCTGTTGAGGAAGGTAGAAACATTTATCGCAACATAAAAAAATCAATTCTCTTCCTACTCTCTTGTAACTTCGGAGAAATTATCGCTTTATTTTTAGCAATTTTACTCGGCTGGGCAACACCACTACGACCTATTCATATTTTATGGGTGAATTTAATTACAGATACACTGCCTGCATTATCACTTGGGGTTGATCCTGAAGATCCAGATGTGATGAAGGAAAAACCACGACATGCAAAAGAAAGCTTATTTAGTGGCAGCGTTCCTTTCCTGATTTTCAATGGAGTTATCATTGGACTTTTAACGCTAATAGCTTTTATCGCCGGAGCAAAATTCTATACTGGAGATACAAATTTATTCCCTCTTTTCCCAGAGCGAATTGATGACGATGCTCTATTACACGCTCAAACGATGGCATTTGTCGTTCTTAGTTTTTCTCAGCTCGTTCATTCATTTAACTTGCGTTCAAGAACGAAATCAATTTTTTCAATTGGGATCTTTACAAATAAATATTTAGTTTTCTCCCTTCTTATCGGTGTTCTTATGCAAGTTTGTATCATCTCCATCCCGCCCCTTGCAAATATATTCGGTGTACATGCATTAACGATGCGAGATTGGGGATTCGTTCTCTTATTAAGTATCATTCCACTTGTTGTGAATGAGATTATTAAATTAGTGAAGAGAAACTAAAAAGGCAATGAGGAATATTCCTCATTGCCTTTTCATTTACCCCATATTAACGGGCAGTAAAACCCCCACCTCAAAATTTAGCTAGAATAAAGAAACTAGGTGGGAGATTAACTGCCCATAAACATCCGATTGGTGTGGGCTAATAATCAGTGGGGATGAACAAAACCCCACTGATTAAAGTTTCACTTTATCCTTGTAATTCTTTTTTGATGTTCTCTGTTAATGTAGCCATACGTTTGCGGCTTTCTTCACGCTCACGTTTGTTTTGCTCTTCAATTTGTTGTGTTTCTTGCATACCTCTTGAAATAATGTTCCAAGTTTCCTCAAGTGTTTCCATCTTAATACTAGAAGAACCTGATAATCTCGCTACTTCTACACTTTGCGTTGCGATATTTTGTGCATTTTTCTTAAGTAATTCATTTGTACGGCGATCCAGTTCAGCCATAGAATCTGCAACAAGCTTTTGACGCTTCGCATTTACCGCTTGAATGATACCATTTTTAAAGATAGGAATCGTTGTAATAAATGCTGTATTGATTTTACCAATTAATTTATTATTACCACGTTGAATCATACGAATTTGTGGTGCTGTAAGTAACGCAACCATACGTGCTTTTTCTAAATCGTCAATACGCTGTTCTAAAATTTCAACAGAGTTTTTAAGCGACTCTAATTCAATACCTGCTAATTGATCATTATTACGTACACGCTCTTCATACATCGGAACTAACTCTGTATTTAAACGCTCTAATAACATTTCTCCTGCTACTACGTACTTCTCTAAGTCTAGATAATATTTTAAGTTTTGCTCATACAAGCCATCTAACGTACCAATTGATTTTTTCATCTCATCTTGGTACTTCGTAATTTCCACATAAACTTTATCAATTTCACGGCCCATCGTTTGATACTTGCTAAAAATTTGTTCAATCATTTTATCCGCTTTTTTAAACATACGTGAAAAGAAACCGCTTTTCTCTTCCGCAAAGTCTTTACTATCGAATCGGTCCATAATTTTACCAAGCTGTTTTAATAATTCACCAGAATCTTCTATCTTTGATAATGACATTGTATGTAAAATTTGATCAGCAAAACGTGAAATTTCCATAGAAGGTTCTTTTCCAAGTTCAATTAATTCTAATTGATCTTTAATATCTACCGCATTATAAATACGTTGTACATCCGCATCTTGTCTAAGTTGTAAGCGAACATCTTGTGCTGTTTGTTCATTTAATTCTGTTTTCGGATCTAGTACGACTGGGTTATTCATATGGTATTCTCCCTTTCCTTATAAAAATGGACGAAATAGTCCTTTTATTGTTTGTGATAAATTTTTATAGGCTGATGAACCATGAAACTCAAGATCGAAATTAACCTCTTCAAGCCAATGTGAATCAAATGCCCCCGCTTCAATATACGGTTCAATATCGTTTCTTCCCGTTGGATTGAAATGAAATACATCTACTCCAATTTGATTCAAAAATAGTAATAAAACAGCATCAGAACGAGTTAACTCTCCACTCTTCTCATTATTAAATATAACAATTTTCGGTACATCTTGTGAATAATCAAATTTCTCAAGCTGTTCTAAAATATTCGGTGGTATTTGAGAAAGTTGCGCGAAAACATATAGCGCTACATCTTGTTTCGTCTCTTTCGCAATTGGTTTACACATTTCACTTTCACACGTATGGATAATCGCTTCTGCAATTCCATGCTGTAAACCTTCCGGTAAACGCTTATGCGGCCACCAATGGCTATTCATAATTAGATCAGGATGCAATTTCCCAGCTCGGTCCAATGCATCTCGATAATGATATTGGAAGTTTGCTTTTTGCTCTTTCGTAAATGGGAATGTATTAATTAATAAACTGTTATCAAATGATGTAACAGCCTTTAATCGTTGAAAATATTCTTTATCATTCTTTGAAACGCCGGATATTTTCGCAAATAAAGAAGGGATATAAATGTGTTTATTTTCAACAAAGAATGTCGGGCGTACAAACGCCTTTTCTTTCGTAATTAAAAAGAGTTCATCATATGTTGTTTTTAGTGTACGAGCTACAGGCGTATAGGAACGGAATTGCCACGGCTTGTACAGCAGTGAATTATCGTGGTGAAGTACTTGTTCAATTTCTTTCGAAGCTTGATACGCTACTGTTGCAACACGCTCACGGCGACGATCAGGGAATGGTTCAAGCGAAATGCGACTTGAATGAGATACAACAAAAGTTCTTCCCTCTTCATCAATATTTTCAAATCCATCTTTTCCTTCTGGGTGATAATAAAGCACATCACAACCGAGCATAATAAGAAAGTATAAGAAATATATACGGCTTTCCTGTGCATCACCGTACCAAATGATACGCGGCATTTGTTTCTTATAGTTAATCGTAGAGAACCACTTCGCTACGTAATTTTCGCTTAGTTTAATTATGTCGATTAAAAAACGACGGAAGCCTTCTGTCTTTAACGACTGATTATGTTGCTTCTCATATAATTTCAATAGTGAAATAAACGTCGTATGTATGTAATGCTGTAAATCAGGATTGTCTACTTTCGGTAAAAGTTGTTTCCCAGATAAGTGTGCAACTAGCCTATTTACTGTCAGACCATTTGGTGCTTCTTGATGTAATCCGAACACTTCTTGAATATGACGAAGCTTTTCCGAATCAATCACTTTGTTTAAATTTTGTTCGTGTAAAACTTCGATTCCTTTCGCTTCACTATAATCAAACAGTTCATTAAAATATTCATCTACATCATTAGGAACACCAAGGATTCGACATGCTATATAACTAAATTTCATCTCATTCTCTGTCAGCTCATATTGTGGGCGTTTTTCTAAAAGCGTTTCAAATTGCTTTAAATCTGATTCATCTTTTAATGCATATGGTTGAAGTGTAAAACGTGAAAACACAACAGTTCACCTCCAAAAACATTTACGTTTTTTCTAAGTCCTTCTTCTATTATAAACTATTTTTGGTTATAAAAAATGGGCGCTCGCAAAACGAGCAAACCCATTTCAATTATTTATTGTCTTCTTTAGTAGCTGCAACTTCTTCTTTAGCTTGTCCAGAATTCTTCATGTAGTGAAGTATAAATGTTGCTCCAAATGCTACAACTAAAATAATGAAGAACAATGTATGACTTACTTCAATATGAATAACAGACAGTAACATTTTTGCTGCAATAATTAAGATTAAAATATATGCTGTCGTTTCAAGTTCTGGAATACGCTCTAACAATTTTAAGAATACACCAGCGATACCGCGCATCATTAAAATACCGAGCATTCCACCTAATAATAGAATCCAAACTTCATTTGATACACCAAATGCAGCAAGCACGCTATCTACAGAGAATGCGATATCCATTAATTCAACCATCGCAACTGTTCCCCAGAAGACACCAAACATTCTGAAGAGAATACTGTTTTGGTTCATACCATGAGCTTCCTCTTCTTCTGCATTACCTTTTCTTTTATCAATGAAGTATTTAACTGAAAGCCACGCTAAGTAAAGTGCACCTAACACTTTTACCCATGCTAATTTAATTAAGAACATTCCGATTCCAATCGCAATAAAGCGGAACACATAAGCTCCAATAAGTCCATAGAATAATGCTTTTTTACGTTTTTCTTCCGGAAGGTGTTTTACCATTACTGCTAACACAAGTGCGTTATCAGCAGATAATAATCCTTCAAGTACAACAAGTGTACCAATTAATCCCCAAGATACTGGATCCTGCAACACTTTAATCCACATGTCCAAGTCGAAAAACTGAGCATACGTATCAAGGATTCCTTGCAAAATACTCATCTTACCTTTATCCCCTATTCTTTGCTAGATTTATAGAAAGGTCAAAAAAAGGAAACGAATATCGTTTCCTTTCTATGCATCCAAGCCATACGCTCTTACAAGCGCACCTAAACCACCTTGGAATCCACTTCCTACTGCATTAAACTTCCACTGTCCATTATGACGGTATAATTCACAAAAGACAACTGCTGTTTCGATGGAGAAGTCTTCCCCTAAATCAAAACGAAGAACTTCTTCACTCGTTTCTTCATTCGCTAAACGCACGAACGCATTTCCTACTTGTCCAAAGTTTTGACTACGGCCTTCCGCATCATAAATCGTAACTGTAATAGCAATTCTGTGCACATCTGCTGGAACTTTCTTCAAATCCACAACAAGTTGCTCATCGTCACCTTCACCTTCACCTGTACGGTTATCTCCTGTATGTAAAACAGATCCACAAGGAGACTGTAAATTATTATAGAAGATAAAATCAGTTTCCTTCGTACATTTTCCGTTTGCATCTAATAAAAAGGCAGATGCATCTAAATCGAAATCGGCTCCGCCGTCATAAGATTTAATATCCCATCCAAGACCAATTACTGCTTTTGTTAAACCAGGGCTTGTCTTACCTAAATCGATTTTCTGGCCTTTTTGTAATTGAATAACCATCTATATTCACCTCTATATTTTTATCTTTAAAAATATATCCATCAGTAAACATACATTTCACCGATGGATATATAAATCAAATCTATTACTCTACATCTAAACCAAAGTTATTACATAGAGACGCTAATCCACCTTGGAATCCACTTCCGATTGCATTGAATTTCCAATCACCTGCATGACGATATAATTCACCTACTACTACGGCTGTTTCAATAGAGAAATCTTCTCCTAAATCGTAACGAATTAATTCTGCATTCTTTTCTTCATCAAGAATACGTACGAAAGAATTAGAAACTTGTCCGAAGTTTTGGCTACGGCCTTCTCCATCATAAATTGTAATTGTGAAACAAATACGTTCGATGTGAGCAGGAACATTTTTCAAATCTACTTTAATCGCTTCGTCATCGCCTTCACCTTCACCAGTGCGGTTATCTCCTAAATGCTCTACAGCACCATTCGCACCTTTTGGATTATTATAGAAAACGAAATCTTCAGCTCCTGAAACTTTACCATTCGCGCCTACTAAGAAAATACTAACATCTAAGTCGAAATCGTTTTGTCCGTCATAACGATTCGTGTCCCAACCAAGTCCTACAAGAACTTTCGAAAGACCTGGATTCGTTTTTGTTAAGTCTACCTTTTGTCCCTTTTTCAATGAAATTGATGCCATATACAATTCCTCCTCGGTTATTTTATTGATAACGTGATACAATCTCACTTAAGTTTTTATCTTGCGTGCCTTCTCCAACTGCTGAAAACTTCCATTCACTTCCGTGACGATACATTTCACCTGCAATTAGGGTTGTTTTGCCAGCATAATTATCCGATAAATTATAGCGTGCTAATTCTTCACCAGTTTGCGGGTTTTGAATACGAATATATGCATTACGAATCATCCCGAAATCTTGACGACGATTTACACAGTCATAAATATTTACAACGAATACTAAACGATTAATACGGCTTGGAACTTTATGTAATTCTACGAAAATTGTTTCGTCATCACCAGCGCCTTCACCTGTTAAATTATCTCCTGAATGAATAATACTACCACAAGTAGAAAGTTTATTTCCGAAGTAAACTAAATCATTTTTGTTTAAAAAACGATCTCCTTCTAACATAACAACAGATGCATCACAATCTACATTTGGTTTACTTCCAAATAATGAAGACAGAAATCCACCTGATTGCCCAATTGGATCCCAGCCTAAGCCAACCTGTAGTTTTGCTACTTTTGGTTGTCCTTTCGTTAAATCGATCTTTTGACCTTTTTCTAAAATAATAGGCATGAAGTTTCTCCCTTTCTACAAAGCATTTTCCAAATCGGAAAATATTGTATTCTTCTCTTATATTGTAGCATTATTTACCTAGCGATAAAAAGGATAAATTCTCAGTTATATGAAAACATTCATATAATTTACTTATGATGATGTAAGAAGTGGTAAATAGCACCAATCATTCCTGCACAATTACCGTTTTGTGCAAGTTCAATCTCACAATTATTATAAATCTCTTGATTTAAGTATTTACTGACCTCCTCTTTTACTTCTTTTAAAAACTCATTTCCTCTATCGGTAATTCCTCCACCAATAATAATCGTTTCTGGATTAAAAGTATAAGCAAGATTACTAATTCCAATCGCCAAATGTTTAAAGAAGATCCCAACTGCTTGAGCAACTTCCCGATCTCCTTTATCATACAACTCGAAAATTCTTTTCCCATTCCACTCGCCTTTGCCTTTATATTTTCTTACAAGCCGAATTAATCCTGAAATCGAAGCAACCTCTTTAAACGTTTTTCCTTCTATTAACATATTCCCCCATTCACCAGCACTAAATGAATGTCCTCGGTACAATTCTCCACCTATAAAAATTGCTCCCCCAATTCCTGTTCCAAGGGTGAGCATAATAAAGTTCTCTTTCTCTCTTCCACTACCATTCCACTTTTCTCCAAACGCTGCACAATTCACATCATTGTCAATCGATACTGGAACTTTTAATATCTCTTGCAATCTATCAATAATAGGAATAGTACTATATCCCGGAATATGATCCGCACCTCCCGTCACAATTCCTTTATTAATATCAACAATTCCCGCAGTGCTAATACCGATTCCGGCAATAGTATGTTCATTCATTATTTTTTTGGATACATATATAAGTTTTTGAATAATTTGTTCTCCGCCTAAATGAATTTCTGTTGCAACTGTTTGACGCTTTAATACTCTCCCTATTTCTGAAACAATACCATACTTAATTTGCGTACCGCCAATATCAAACGCTATATACTCTTTCATCTGCTGCCACTTCCTCTACCGTTATAAATGTAAATTCTCCCCCTCTACTATTTGCAGGAAATCTACATTAACTCTTTTCTGCTTTGACAAATACACCACCTTTTTCTATATATAGTTTTTTTTGCATAAAACTCTTTTTCCTAAGAAATATTACAAAGGGATGTATTTTAGATGGAACATTAATCTCTTAGGAGGAAAACCATGACGAAAATCTTCATTTTAGCATCAACACTCTCTTTATCTTTTTTTAGCGGTTTAAATATCGGTAATGCTGCAACTGAAAACTTCCAACCATTAACAAACGCTATTGTACAAAATAGCGATCATTTTGCAGAAGGAAACTCAAAGGATAATAATATACCTCCAGGAAATAACGGTTCTCAGGACGATACTGGTTCTGGTGACAATGGTTCTGGCGGTAACGGTTCTCAGGACGATGCTGGTTCTGGTGGCAATGGTTCCGGCGGTAACGGTTCTGGTGACAATGGTTCTGGCAGTAACGGTTCTGGTGGCAGTGGCTCTGGTGGCAATGGTTCTGGTGGCAACGGCTCTGGCGGCAGTGGCTCTGGTGGCAATGGTTCCGGTGACAACGGTTCTGGCGGCAATGGCTCTAGTGGCAATGGTT
>NZ_JAKUFX010000174.1:0-9799 GCF_022663635.1 Bacillus cereus group sp. BfR-BA-01356
TGATATATCACCCATACAATTTTTATTAACATAACCTATCATTATCAATAGTTAACGATGCTAAAAATTTCGTTATGGGGTAATTAAAACTATTAGCTTGATAGGGATGGGATAGACCCCTTAACTTTAGCAAAAATAAAAAAACATATGTTAACAGTTAATGAAGAAGGGATTACAGCAGAGGTGCTAAGTTCAATGGTAGGCGTAAGCCGATCAACTGCAAGGCGTTATTTAGAGTATTTGATATCTGGGAAGAAAGTCCACGCAGAGCTAATATATGGAAGTGTTGGGAGACCGGAGAGACGTTATTTTCTTGTTTCTTCATAATAAAAAACAGTAGAGGATTTTATTCCTTCTACTGTTTTTTTTTGCATCTTATATTGGAATAATCCCAATTACAATTCCGGTAATTAACATAACCATTGTCGTTCCAACGGCCCATAATAAAGTGAAGCGTTGATGTTCACCGAAATCAACTTTTGCCATTCCGACCAATAAATAAGTGGAAGCGACAAGAGGACTTAATAAGTGAACGGGTTGCCCAAGTAAGGAAGCACGCCCCATTTCAGCTGCACTAATTCCGTAAGTAGCAGCAGCTTTCGTCAAAATAGGTAATACCCCGAAGTAAAATGCATCATTAGACATGAAAAATGTGAATGGCATACTGAGAAGTGCTGTAATAATTGGCAATTGTGGTCCAAGTGCATCTGGTATAAGAGTTACTACACTGTTAGCCATTGCATCTACCATTTTTGTTCCAGATAAAATACCAGTGAAAATACCGGCAGCAAATACGAGAGAAACAACTGCTAATACATTCCCAGCATGAGAAGCAATACGTTCTTTCTGTTGCTCTAAGTTTGGATAGTTAATCATAACAGCGATAGCAAAAGCGACTGTAAATAAAACAGGTAACGGCATAACTTCTAGTATGAGACAGACAAGTAATGTGGCGGTTAATAAAAAGTTAATCCATAGAAGTTTAGGGCGTTTATGCACTGCTGCTTCGACAGTTGCAGCTTGCTCATCCATTGTTTGCATTTGTTTTAAATACTGTACATCCATAATTCCTAAACGTTTTCTTTCTTTTTTTCCAAGATAGTAGGCAACGAAAACAACCCAAATTGCACCAGCAATCATTCCTGGAATAAGAGGTGTAAATAATTCGGAAGCCTCAAGTCCAAGTGCGCTCATAACACGAGCTGTCGGTCCACCCCAAGGTGTAAGATTTGTTACCCCTGCCCCTAACATAACAACTCCAGCTAATATGAGGGGGTTCATTCCAAGGCGCTTATATAGTGGATACATTGCGGAAACTGTAATCATGTATGTTGTTGTACCATCACCATCTAGAGAAACGATAATAGTCAATATAGCCGTTCCGACAACGATTTTTAAAGGATCTCCTTTTACAAATTTTAAAATCTTACTAATGACAGGATCGAATAAACCGCTATCAATCATAATCCCAAAATATAAAATAGCGAACATAAGCATAATACCAGTAGGTGCTAATTTTTGAATCCCCTCTAACATCATAGGCCCCATATTGGCATAGAATCCGCCAATTAATGCAAAAACACTCGGAATTAATATTAATGCTACTAGCGCTGACATACGTTTCGTCATAATTAAAAACATAAAGACAAATACCATCGCAAATCCAAGTAGTGCTAACATGTAATTTCCCCCTTAAAAGAATGATTGCGCTTTCAAAATAGAATAAAAATTCAGAAAAAGGTTTTTTATTTATAATAAAAGCATCTATTCAAATGGTAAATAATTTGAAAAATAACATCATTAGAAGCATAATTTTTATTTTGTTCATTTTGTTCACGGTAGTTAATTTGAATTTTTAAAAAGTAAGCTGCTTCTCGTAAGAATGGTAGAATAAGATGAAAATAGTGAAGTGTGAAATAGGGAGTAGATGTTATATGAAAACGAGAATTGAAGAGATTTATAGCTCTTATGAAGGAAAAGTAGAGGAGATTTTTATTAATGAATCTTCTTACGTATATGAATGGGAAAAATTACTGATGATCCGAAAAAATGACGGTGAGCTTAAAAAAATTGCAGTCGGGATTAGTGGAAATATAAGATTGGTAAATGTAGAAGTTGGACAGGAAATTAGTGCGGATACATTATTAGTTAAATTAGAAGATGATTTGTTAATTACAGGTTGCGAGTGATGAGAGATGTGTAGAAATAACTACACATCTTTTTTTGTTTCCTATATTACAAAAAGCACATTGTTTTTTCACAAATCTCACACAACCTTTTGGTATTCTTTTCGTGGAGTATACGGTTTCTAGGGAGGAATATTGATGAAAGTAAAATATGTCGTACTTGCTATATGTTTATGTTTCGTATTTACGGTAGTCGGGTGTGGGAAAAAGGAAACAGCAGCTGTTGCCATTGATGAGAAACATGATAAATGTGATATTTGCCAAATTGGGGTAACAGATAATCAATTTGCAACAGAAATTATTTTAGAAAATGGAAAAGCGTTAAAGTTTGATGATATCGGTTGTATGTATAAATGGATGGAGATCAACTCAGATGAAAAGACGAAAGAGAAATTTGTCCGAGATTATGATTCGAAAGATTGGATTTCGTTAGAAGACGCTACTTACGTATATGATAAAACAATAACGACACCGATGGCTTATAATGTCATCTCATTTAAAAATAAAAAAGATGCAGAGAGCTTTGTATCTAACTATAAGGGGAAAGTTCTTTCGTATAAAGAGCTAGCAGAGCATAAATGGGAAATGAATAAAGAGATGATGGGGAAACCGAAGGCAGGAAATCATGGTGGACATCATTAATAATAGAAAAAGACAACTATATAGTTGTCTTTTTCTATTATTACTCAGGTGCAAATATAGAAAAGGTGTAAAATTTTTAGAAGAACGGTTACAATGGAATATAGTAACCTAAAGCAATCATTTATCCCGCATTAACGGGCGGTAAGATCCCCACCTCAAAATTTAGTGAAAGCAAAGAAGTTAGGTGGAGTCGGGCTGCCCGTAAAAGCCCAACTGGTGTGGGCTAATAATTAGTGGTGGATGAACAAAACCCCCACTAATTAAAGTTTCACTTTATGTACTTTTTAGAAATGTATACAAATGCGGTAAAAACGTGCTAAACTAATTGCTTCATAATGTTAATGATGGGGCCATCAGGCGTATCATTTCAATAGGTTGAGAAACATAGTATAAGCTTAAGATAATCCGATTAAAGAAGGAATCTAAAGGGCTTATGGATAAATGTACTCAAGAAGAGTTATTGTATGTGATGGAGGAATGGTTAAGAAAACATTATCTTTCATAGGAGCTGTAGTTGTGAGAAAACAAAAAATTTTATTATGTATTTTATTAGGACTTTTAATGACGGTAGTGGCTTGCGATAAGCAAGAAGAACCAGAATCGAAACCGGTTCATGTGAAAAATGAGAAGAAAAAAGAGAAGCATAAAGAACAGGAAGAATCTAAAGAAGAGAAAAGTATAAATTTAATGGACAAACAGTTGTTACTTTCAGCTACTCTTGGAGACACAGAGACAGCTATGAAGTTGATTCAGGATGGAGCGAATATAAACGTAGAAGGTGACAACGGAGAAACGCCTGTCCTTGCAGCGACGTACCAAAATCATGTAGAGACAGTTAAAGCATTAATTGGTGCAGGTGCTAATATTGAAATTAAAGATGAGAAAAAAAGTAATCCACTTCTTTATGCAAGTAGAGAAGGATATACGGATATTGTAAAAGTATTAATTAATGCAGGAGTTAATACGAAAGAAACGACTAGGTCAGGTGGGACAGCACTTATTTCTGCATCTGAGCGTGGCCATGTAGAGGTTGTTAAAGAATTATTAGAGCATACAGATATTGATGTGAATTATAAAAATGAACGTGGTGGAACAGCGTTATTAGAAGCAATTGTATTAGGAAATGGTAGTGAAAACCATAAGAAAGTAATTCAATTACTTATTGATCACGGTGCAGATGTAAACATGGCTAACAAGGAACATCTGACACCACTGCAATACGCTGAAAAAAGAGGTTTTAAAGATATTGTAAATATGTTGAGGGTAGCTGGAGCGAATGAAGTAGTACAGCCACAACAACCAGTAGAGTAAAAAACGAAAAATAATCCCATTTAGATAGACAGAATGAAGAAATCAGTTAGTATGATGGATTCAGTAATGTGTATTTGAATGGGATTTTTATTTTGAACATGAAAAATAGATTATGAATGGATGGTAAATGGAGTAAATAAGGAGGCAACCTTATTTGGCAATTGTAAAAAATGAAAAAGTAGTTTCTGTTTGTTGCAGTGCCAGAAGTACGCCCGTAGCTGCTGAGGCAAGTGTGGAAACTTTAGCTGAGTTTCAAGGGAACGGATATGGTACTGATGTTGTTACAGCCTAGGCCATATCAATACAAGAGAAAAGGCGCATTCCACTTTATAGTACTGCTTGGGATAACTTTAGTTTGCAAGCAGTGGCAAGCAAACTAAAAATCATTAACTATGGAATGAATTTACATATTGATTGAATTTTAAGTATTGTTTCGTTCTATTTATTTATATTTTAATATCTAGATTAATGTAAATAATGATATGGTGAATATTAACATTCGATTAACACCTAATTAACAATCTATCAAAACTGACTTAATAAATGCGTAATATAGTAAAGGTAACAAAATAACTAGGGTAGAGAACATTTGAGAACACCCACTTACATATAATGTGCCACTTTCTTAGGTGTGCTCTATTCCCTAGAGTTCAAATAAGGAGAAAGGCGTTCTATGTAAGTAGGTGTTTTTAGTTTGGATAAAAATAGAACAGTTAGGTGGAATAAATGTTTAAAGAACCTTATATTGCGATGATAAAGGATTGGAAAGGATACAAAGCATACAAAAAATTGCCGAAAACAGTTTTTCTTATGACTGGTTCAATGCTGGAATTACCAGAGCGTGTATATGAATTGCAGAAACATGGACATGATGTATTTCTTCATTGTGATTTTATACAAGGCTTAAATACGAATACAGAGGAAGCGCTTTTGTATATTCAAGATGTTATCGGGGCACAAGGTATTATTTCAACAAAGGGTTCAACAATTCGAAATGCTAATAAAATTGGATTGAAAACAATTCAACGTATTTTTATTGTAGATACTTTATCTCTTACTAAATCAATTGAAAATTGTAAAACGACTAAACCAAATGCAGTAGAGATTATGCCGGGGATTATGCCTTCTATTATTAAGCAACTAGTAGAGGAAATAGAGTTTCCTATTATTGCAGGAGGGCTGATTCAAACGCGAGAAGATGCGGAAATTGCAATTCGTGCAGGAGCAAGTGCGATTTCAACAAGTCATTATGAAGTATGGATACAAGAAGAAAAAAGGAGTGCAACCTTGTGATTGAATTGAAAAATGTTTCAAAGGTATATAAAAATGCAGAAGAGACAGCGGTTAAAGGCGTATCGGTTCATATTAAGAAGGGTGAATTTTTTGTTTTAGTTGGACCTTCGGGATGCGGGAAAAGCACATTATTACGAATGATCGCTGGCTTAGAAGAGATTTCTTCAGGAGATTTAATTATTAATGAACGTGTTGCAAATGATCTAGAGCCGAAAGACCGTAATCTATCAATGGTATTTCAAAATTATGCATTATATCCACACTTATCTGTAGAAGAAAATATTTTATTTGGACTTAAGGTAAGAAAAGTACAAAAAGAAGAGCGACAAAAGCGATTAATGGAAGCTATTGAAATGGTAGGACTGAAAGAGTATGTGAAAATGAAACCAGGCCAATTATCAGGCGGACAAAGACAGCGTGTTGCACTTGCCAGGGCAATTGTGAGTCAAGCGCCAATCTGTTTAATGGATGAACCACTTTCGAATTTGGATGCGAAATTACGTGCGCAAATGAGAATTGAAATTAGAGAAATTCAGCAGCGATTAGGAATTACGATGATTTACGTTACCCACGATCAAATAGAAGCGATGACTATGGGTGATCGTATCATGGTTTTAAATAAAGGAAGTATACAGCAAGTTGGAACACCACTTAACATATATAACGAACCAGCAAACGAATTTGTTGCAAGCTTTATAGGTTCTCCTTCTATGAATATAAATGATGGGGAAGTAAATAAAGAAAAAGGTGTATTGCATATAGGACAATTGCAAATTCCATTACCTATTAGACAGTTAAAGCAATTACCAGAAGGAACAATTCGCATAGGCATGCGCCCTGAGCATATTGCACTGTCTGAGGAGGGACAAGAAGTGACGTTGCAATCTGTAGAAGTATTAGGGAATGAATCTATATTGAACTTTGCGGTAAATGGAACAACTTGGAGTGCGAAAGTTATCGGACAGTTACTCCTGAACAAAGGTGACAAAGTAAAATTATTATTCTCGCAAGAAAAGTTATGCTTCTTTAACGAAAACACGAATGAACGCTTAAAAGTGGTAGCTGAAGAAGAGTTGAAAGTGGTGGCGAAATAATGATCGAAGTAAGTAAGTTACCAGTTCAAACAAAGGTGTCAAAAAAGAAAAAATTATGGGAGAGAACGAAAGATTTAAGAATAGGATTATTGTTTTTGGCGCCATCTATTTTGCTATTTTCGATTTTTCTGTTCTATCCATTGTTTAGGACGATTTATTATAGTTTTTATTTAACCGATATACATGGAGAAGCTAATCTTTTCGTTGGCTTAGAAAATTATCAATATTTATTCTCTGATCCAGCCTTCTACAAAAGTATAAAATCAACTTTATTATTTGTTTTATATACAGTTCCTACGAGTATTATATTTGCTTTGTTTCTTGCATTGATTGCAAATGGAAAGGTAAGAGGTATTGGGTTATTCCGAGTTCTGTTTTCTTCGACGATGGGAATATCAGTAGCTGCTAGTGCAGTGATTTGGCTATTTTTATTTCATCCAAGTGTAGGATTATTTAATAATATATTAGCCTCTATGAACCTTCCTGCAATCGCATGGTTAACGAGTCCGGACTGGGCACTATTCTCTGTATCAGTTACAACAGTTTGGGTGAATACAGGTTTTGCATTTTTAGTTATATTAGGTGGTTTACAAAATATTGATACGTCTTTATATGAGAGTGCATCTATAGATGGCGCTAGTTATTTATATAAGCTTCGCCGTGTTACATTACCGATGCTATCACCAACTTTATTCTTTATTGTAACAGTAACATTAATTAGTGCGTTCCAAAGCTTTGGACAAATTGATATTTTAACGCACGGTGGACCAAATGATGCAACGAATTTAATTGTGTACTCGATTTACAAAGAGGCGTTTGTGAATCATCAATTTGGAACAGCGAGTGCACAAGCGATGGTATTATTTGTTTTCATTTTCGTTGCTACATTACTTCAATTTAAGTTTGCTGAGAGAAAGGTGCATTATAAATGATTGTTAAACAGTGGAAACAAAATTTCCTATTATACATGCTACTCATTATTAGTGCAGTGATGGTATTTTTTCCTGTACTGTATGCATTTTTAATAAGCTTTATGACACCAGACGATATTCAAATGAGAAGGTTATTTCCGACCCAGTTTACTTTTGATAATTTCATTAATATTTTTCAAAAAGTACCGCTTTTTACATACTTATATAACAGTTTAATTGTATCGACAGTCGTTATGATTGGACAACTTATCGTATCAAGTTTAGCAGCTTATGCTTTTGTTTTTCTTCAGTTTAAAGGGAGAAACTTAATTTTCTTCCTGTTTATTTCAACGATGCTTATTCCGTGGGAAGCAACGATGGTGCCTAACTTTTTAACGATTCAAAACTTTGGCTGGATCAATAGTTTCGCCGGGATGACAGTGCCGTTTTTTGCAACAGCTTTCGGTATTTTCTTGTTACGCCAACATTTTATGACACTCCCGAATGAACTGAAAGAAGCTGCTTTTATTGAAGGGATTGGAAATATAAGATTTTTATTCAGCGTTGTAATACCGTATTGTAAAACGAGTTTTATTACGCTTGGAGTATATAGCTTTTTAACAACATGGAATATGTATTTATGGCCACTTTTAGTGACCACTGATGAAAAAGTAAGAACAGTGCAAATCGGTGTAAAGCAGCTTCAGTCTCAAGAAGTTGCAACTGATTGGGGAAGCGTAATGGCCGGTGTTACGGTTATCGTTATTCCAACATTGATTTTACTATTTTTAGGGCAAAAGCAATTACAACAAGGATTAACAAAAGGTGCAATTAAATAACTAAGAGAAGGTGGGATTTAAATGAGTCTAGTTAAAAAAGGTGCTGCTCTATTAATGGTAGCAACAATGGCATTATCTAGTGCAGCTTGTTCAAATAGTAAAACAGAGGGAAAACCTGAAGCACAGGCAAAAGTAGCACCGGTTGAAAAAAATGGTGATAAAATTGTAATTCGCTTCTGGCATGCGATGGGTGGAAAAACACAAGGAGTATTAGATGGTCTTGTTGCAGACTATAATAAGTCGCAAAATAAATATGAGATAAAGGCAGAGTTCCAAGGGACATATGAAGAGTCTTTAACGAAATTTAGAACGATGTCTGCAACGAAAGAAGCGTCAGCTCTTGTTCAATCGAGTGAAATTACAACGAAATATATGATTGATAGTAAAAAAATCACACCAATTGATAGCTGGATAAAAAAAGATAAGTACGATACGTCAAAATTAGAAAAAGCAATTACAAATTATTATTCAGTTGATGGAAAAATGTATTCTATGCCATTTAATTCATCTACACCAGTATTAATTTATAATAAAGATGCTTTCGCAAAGGCGGGCTTAGATCCAGAGAAAGCTCCAAAAACATATGCGGAATTACAAGAAGCAGCGAAAAAGTTAACGATTAAAGAAGGCGGAAATGTAAAACAATATGGATTCTCCATGCTTAACTACGGTTGGTTCTTTGAAGAATTGTTAGCGACACAAGGTGCTTTATATGTAGATAACGAAAACGGCCGTAAAGATGCTGCAAAGAAGGCGGTATTCAACGGTAAAGAAGGACAGAAAGTATTTGGAATGTTAGATGATTTAAATAAAGCTGGCGCCCTTGGAAAGTATGGAGCAAGTTGGGATGATATTCGTGCCGCGTTCCAGTCTGGACAAGTTGCTATGTATTTAGATTCTTCAGCAGGTGTTCGTGATTTAATCGATGCATCTAAGTTTAATGTAGGTGTTTCATATATTCCGTATCCAGAGGATTCGAAACAAAATGGTGTTGTTATTGGTGGAGCATCATTATGGATGACGAATATGGTTTCAGAAGAAACGCAACAAGGTGCTTGGGACTTTATGAAATATTTAACGAAGCCAGACGTACAAGCAAAATGGCATACTGCAACAGGTTATTTCTCAATTAATCCAGATGCATATAATGAGCCATTAGTAAAAGAGCAATATGAAAAATATCCACAGTTGAAAGTAACAGTAGATCAATTGCAAGCGACGAAGCAATCTCCAGCAACACAAGGGGCTTTAATTAGTGTATTCCCAGAATCACGAGATGCAGTTGTAAAAGCATTAGAAGCGATGTATGACGGGAAGAATAGTAAAGAAGCGTTAGATGAAGCTGCCAAAGCAACAGATAGAGCAATTAGCATTTCAGCTCGTACGAGTCAAAAATAAGAGAAAGCCGTATCCTTAATGTACTGACCCCTGTCAAGTAGACAGTAATTAAAACGCATAGTTAAGAAGCCTGAGTTCGATATTCGTATGGACTCAGGTTCTTTAATTTTTTCTGAAAACGATGG
>NZ_JAKUFX010000175.1:0-9788 GCF_022663635.1 Bacillus cereus group sp. BfR-BA-01356
GGTCGGCAACACTCTATCTACAAATTTAAGTATCTCATAAAAATAGATACTCTTGGGTTTATAGGTACATCCCGTCCCTAAAAAACCTAACTTAATCATACGAGGAGGTGACAATATGGAGTTTTTGTTTGACCTTGTAAAAGAGTTTGTCAAAGCGACTGTGCGCGAAGTTTCAGCGTATTTTTTGCGGAAGCAACTTCTGGATAAGGACAACAAAAAACCCACTCCGCGCCGTCACAAGCAAAAGGGTGGGTTCCGCAAAAAGAAATAGCTTATAATAACCACCACCCTAAGCGGTAGCAGTTAGGGAAGAGATGTGAGCGCATCTCTTCTTTTTATTATATGCCATTTTATTTGATGTCATACTTATATAGTATTCTACGGAAAATATATCATATTCCTATTTTGTGGTCAATTTGATTGAATGATTGAAAAGGTGTAGTCTTATTCCTTTTCAAACTGAAAAATATCCCGATTAATGAGTTGGTGGAGGTACCTATCCATTTCAGCAGCAGAAACGCTTTTTTTATTTTTAAACCACCATGTGCTTAATGAGGTGATTGCCCCTGAATAAAACTCAATGATTAAATCATTTGGCATCGTATGGTTTTTGCAAAGTTGATTTAATGCTTCTATTTCTTGTTTTCTCGTTTCGTGACTTAAATAATGTGTACGGGTAATAAATTGTTCATCAGACATTTGCGTTTCTAATATTTTACCGAGTTCTTCATGATGTAGGAATTGTTCCATTACTTGAAATGGTTTACTTAATCGATCTGAAACCGGTATTTCAGCAATCATCTTGCCGTATCGTTTAAATCCAAATGTTAATAAAGCATCTTTATCTTCAAAGTGTTTATAAAAGGTTGTTCGGTGTACCATAGCGCGGTCACATATTTGGTTAATCGTAATCGTACTATATTTCTGTTTTGATTGCGTCATTAATTCAAATAAGGAATCCCACAGTAATTTATGTGTACGTCTAATACGTAAATCAAGTTGTTTTTCGTTATCATTCATCTACAATTCTCCTTTTTTGTAGATTAAATATACAGTGGTTGAAAATTGATTCTCCCTTTTTAATCTACATATGTATATTATATTACATGTGTTTAGGTATATTTAAAGTTTTTTAAGTAAGAAATAGGAGGAGAATCTGTAAATGAATATGACAACTAAGAGCCCTACAAGTGGCAAAGTTGATACTTCTAATTTGAAACATACCCCCATTTTAATTGCGTTACTTTTAGGAGCAATGGTTGCATTATTAAATGAAACATTACTTGGTAATGCGTTAACAGTATTAATGAAAGAATTTGACGTAACAGCTTCAACGATTCAATGGCTTTCTACAGCTTACATGTTGGTGGTTGGGGTTTTAGTCCCAATTACAGCGTTACTTCAGCAATGGCTCACAACGAGACAAATGTTTTTGATCGCTATGGTAACGTTTTTAGCTGGTACATTAATTGCGGGATTTGCACGAACATTTTCTGTTTTATTAATCGGCCGTATCGTCCAAGCTATAGCGACAGGGTTAATTTCACCGTTATTAATGAATACGATTTTAATTATTTGTCCGCCTGAAAAACGTGGTGCGACAATGGGATTAATCGCACTTGTGATGATGGCAGCTCCGGCAATTGGTCCTACATTATCTGGAGTAATTGTGGATTCATTAAATTGGCGCTGGTTATTCTATATTGTTATTCCTATCGTGATTATTTCCATTATGATTGGGATGAAGTACATTCAAAATGTTTCAGAGTTAACAAGGCCAAAAGTAGATTACCCATCAATCCTTTTATCGACATTAGGATTTGGCGGATTTGTGTATAGCTTTAGTGCATCAGGTGATTTAGGATGGTCCGATGCGAAAGTATATGGTGCTTTAATTGTTGGGCTTATCTCATTATGTATTTTTGTCGTTCGACAATTAAAAATTGAGAATCCAATTTTAGAATTACGCGCATTTAAAGTTCCGATGTTTACATTATCAGTCGGATTAATTGTCATTGTGATGATGTCGTTATTTTCAACGATGACTTTATTACCGATGTTCCTGCAAACAGTTTTACTCATTACAGCTTTTAAGTCAGGGATCATCATGCTTCCGGGAAGTGTTATTAGCGCTATAATGGGACCAATTGCAGGTAAACTATTTGATAAATTTAGTCCGAAAGTTATTATCGTTCCCGGCATTGTGTTAGTAGGGATTGCAATGTTCTTATTTAAAGGCATTACTCCTGATACATCAATGTTACAAATTATTATTATGCATAGCGTATTAATGGTTGGACTTATGTTTGTCATGACAGCACAAACATACGGTTTAAATCAATTAACACCAGATTTATATCCGCATGGAACAGCACTGTTTAATACGTTGCAACAAGTAGCTGGTGCAATTGGTACAGCTATCTTTATTTCGAAAATGTCTTCAGGAACAACTAAGTATATGGAAAGCTCCGCAAATCCACTGGATCCGGTAGAGAAGTTAAACGGTTTAACTTCAGGATTCCAAGGTGCATTTGCACTTGGGTTAGTCTTTATCATTGTTGCATTTATCGTATCGTTATTCTTAAAAGAAGAGAAAGAAGGAGTAAAGGAAGCGAGAGTTTTACAGAACGAACATTAAGGTTTATATAAAAAAGACATCTTTCCCTAGCAAAGATGTCTTTTTCATATTTTTTTCGTAACACTTGTTTTGGTTGGCTTCATACATAAGAATTGGTATGTACAATATTTATCCTTTTTGAGAATAACGATGCAAAGCTGTGCTAATAACTAAAAGTCCAATAATGAGAGAGTGTGTTCTTATAATAAGTTCTGCCGCTAATATTTCACCAGATGATTTAGTGACATCGTATATAGATTCTGTTATGAGAATAGGCATAGTCATGATTATGAAGTTATTATATTTGCATTAAACGATTTGCACGTTTTTTATAGTAAAAATTAGAGACTCTTCAATAAAAAGGAATTAAATATGGTATTCTTTAGTTAAGATATTTAAACGAAGACAGGGGAAATGAAGATGGACAAGAAGCTAACGTATTGGCTAGCATCTATTATAGGGGGAGTAGTACTTGCAACTGGTATGACTTATGGAATGTTACAGTTTGCTGAAGTCCCGCTTAAGAGTGAGGACCATGTTTTTGCAGAGGTTAATAAAGAAGACATACTATCGAATGAAGCAGAAGTGAAAGGTTCAAATGCACAACTTCACATTACAGTAACTTCTACTGAAGAAGAAGTTATTTCAGCTATGCATAGCATGACTCATCAAAAAGTAAAAGCGTGTGAAGGAAAGGGAGCAACCCCTATGTCCAAAAAGAATGCAGAGAAAGTAAGAAATATTCTAAACGGAAACAATTTCAAGAACAAAGAAGAGCTATTAGCAATTACTGAAAGATGGGCAAATAGAGATTTTAGTAAAATTTTAGAAGAACATAACTATTTTATTAAACTTCAAGGTGGCAAGATAGGTGAAGCTACAGTAATGGATACGGTAGACGAGCAAGTATTCTGTCTCAATACTTTCGGTGATGATGTAACGGCTGCATTAGTTAAATCAGGAGATCTTCAAGCGCTGTAAGGTGTTTTTTCTTTAATATAAAGAAAGCCTCAAGTATTCATATACTTGAGGCTTTTCTAATGGAAAGATAGGAATGATCCGAATTCCTTACATTAAGAACAAAGTGGAATTACTCCTAAACCAATTAATAAAGCTGCAGCAACTGCTGGAATTGGTACAGGAATTTGAATACCTTCTACAAACAAGAAATACTGACCACTCACTATTTTAAAACAAACTACTTGCATGGCTATTCCTCCCTTCTTTTAGAATTAATACATTATATTAATTAATCTATTTATTGGTATAGTTAAATTATTCATTTTTAAAAATATAGTTAATATGTGAATAGTTTTCGAAAGGACCTGCTCAATCAATGCGGAAAAACATAAGATAAAACGAATCCATTAAAATGCATGAGTGAACCTTAGTTTTCCCCTCTTATCTAAAGGAGGAACTATTATGGGTTATGGTGGTAGTTGTGGCGGTTGTGGCTTCTCGGGAGGCTTTGCTTTATTAGTCGTGTTATTCATTTTATTAATCATCGTTGGAGCTTCTTGCTTCTGCTAAAAACTATTGGAAAAGACACTCATATGGAGTGTCTTTTCTTTCGTGCAAAATAATTCCTGATAATATCCAACTGTATATAGTATACGGTATATTTTTTCCTCATTAGATATATATAAATGTAACAATTACATTAAAACCAAGAGATACAAGAACTTTCTTATTTGAGGATGTTCAAAGTATTACTGTCTCAAATGCTACTACAGCTAACGCTTTACGGATTCCATTATTTATCCAACAAACAACATATATTTGTTGTGATAAATCAAATTCATATTACTGTGAGAATAGTGATTATGGTTATTAGTGGTTATTAAAGAGGGCCTTGGCTCTTTTTTTATTTTCTTTCGACATAATATGACAATATACGAATTAATAGTTTGGTATTATTATCTAGAAATCTTACATTTATCTACAAATTATTATTGTATTTTTAATTTTTTGAATGTAAAATATTTCAATGTAAATACATACCATTTAGGGGGATAAAGAAATTTATGAAAAAATTATTAGCTTCAGCAACAGCGGTAACACTATTAACAGTGGGGTACAGTTCTTCTGCATTTGCAGCTAAGAGTCCTAATGATACAAAAAACTGTGGCCATTTTAAAAGTCAACAAGATGCTCAAGCATTCTGGGATCAAAATGGATATGGTGTTGGAAATGATCCGCACCGTTTAGATAATGATAAAGACGGCATTCCATGTGAAGATTATAAATATCCAAAGAGCACAAATACTACAACAGAAAATAAAGAAACTACTAAACCTCAAGAACAACCTAAACAAGAAAATACTAAACAGGAAAACACTAAACAAGAACCTGTTAAACAAGAAAACACTAAGCAAGAGAATTCAAAACAAAACAACCAAACAACAAATAATAAACAAGAACAAACTAAGCCTCAAACAACTGCAAAAGAAACAAAGAAAAATACTAATACAGTTGTGAAAAAAGAAACGAAAAAACAAGGTGAAAAATTACCTAATACAGCATCAAACGGTGTTACAATGATGTTAGCAAGCTTAGGATTAGCATTAGCTGGAGCTGTATTAATGTTCCGTCGTAAAAAGACAAACGCATAAAATAGTTCCTTAAAACGGCAGGAGAAATCCTGTCGTTTTCAAATGGAGTGATAAGAGTGAATAAAAAACAATGGATAGGCTTATGTTTAACTGTTATTGGACTTACTATCTTTTCCTATTATTTTCTAGAATGGTATAGTGCTAGACAATCAGCAGAGTCGTTGACAACTAACGAGGCTAAACAATATGAGACCTCCACACCTTCTAAAGAAAATGAAAAGCAAAACATCAATCAAACAGAGACAGAGATAGAGACTGACACTTCATTACAAGAAGAACCTGTACAAATTCCTGCTTCAAAGGTAAACCATCAGTTAGGAGATAAAGTAGCATATTTAATTATCCCTAAAATACAAAAGAAATACTCTATATATTGGGGAGCTGATGATAAAGTACTAAAAAAGGGTGTAGGTATGTTTGTTAGTGACTTAACTACTACACCATCTGGAAATGGCCATACAGTTTTAAGTGGACATAGAGATACAGTTTTTACCGAGCTTGGTCAATTAAAGGAAAATGACCAACTTATCGTGGAATATGAAAATAAAACATATACATATGAAATTAACAAGCATTGGATAACAGATTCAGAAGATCGAACGGTTATTGTAGAAAAAAGTGAGCCGACATTAACATTAACAACTTGTTATCCTTTTGACTATATAGGAGACGCTCCAGATCGGTACATAATTGAAGCATCTCTACTTTCCATTCATTGATGAGGATGGAAAGTCCAATACACATTAGTAAAATTAAAGTGGTTATCGAGTCGGAGAAAGGCACCTTAGAGTGTCTTTTTTTATGTAAATAAGCTGCTCATACGGACAGCTTATTATGGTTTTTGACTTAGCGTGATTTTTTCGGAATGCTGGCGGCACCCCATCGCTATCAACCTAACAGAACAGGTTGCTCCCAAAAGTTTTTTATACAAAATAACATCAAAAAATACGTCTTGAACAAGCGTTAAAAAAGAAAGCTGAAGGGCAAGTATACCCTTTTGGAATCTTTTTAAGAGAAAATGATAAAATGAAGATAATATTAGGGAATTATGGGGATGATTACGTTGCTTACTTTAATAAAATTTGTAGTTAGTTATGCTGCAAGTCTATTTGCTTTTATTTTTGGATGGTTCTTAATTTCATATATTTTTAATCCTAGCTTTATTCACCCGGACGTTTTACAGGGATTCATAAAAACTATCGTCACTTATGGTAGTATACCAGCTCTTATAGCTTGTTTACTTGGGGAAGTCTTATATAGGAAAATTAAACGATGTCGAGAGTTTCAATTTGGAATTCCTTTATTTATAGGACTAGCAGTTATCTATACACTTATACCATTTCTTTTTCTTTTTAATTTTTCTTTTTCATATTTCTTTGACTTCGTTGCACCTGTTATTATGGGTTCCTTAGCGTTTTATTTAGTACGTAGAAAAATATAATTTTCGTTTTGATCCATTATAATAGCTATCTCTAAATCACTAGTTTCAAAAAGCCTTCACGCAATAATGATTGCATGAAGGCTTTTGATGTTTTCTTATTTTTTTGTCTCGTTAACCCATGTAATAATGTCCTGGATGACGTATTCGGGAACGTTAGCAGGGATTTCGTATTCACTAGGAAGACTTAATTCCCCGTCACCCTCCGTGAAGAAATGATTCAATTTCGGATATTTTTTGAACTGAACATTCCCGCGGTTTGAAAGTCCTTTCTGCCATTTTGTATATTCGTTTTTTACTGTTACTTGATAATCGCGTGCTCCTTGCAGAATGAGTAAAGGCTCTTTTCGTGATTTTGCCTCTTCAACTGGACGCCACCTAGAAACATCATACATAAAATGAGGTGACCCAAAATTGTAGCCAGCTGGAGGATGGTCAGGATTGAAAGTAGGATCCTGAATAAAAGCAGCTTGTCTTTTTAGTTCATCGATTTCTTCCTTTGACGCCCCAAGGTATTCATACTGATCAATGGCAATTTCAGTCAAAGGGCGTGCAGGTGGTGCGAGTAAGATGCTTCCTCGGACAAGTGAGGAAGGCGCTTTGCTCAGTATACGCGGCATTGTGCCAGCTCCTAGGCTATGTCCAAGAATGAAAATATTATTTGGATCAATGCCTTCCTGCTGCGCTGCTGATTTTGCTGCATATATGGCATCATCTGTAGTATCACGGTCTAACGTAATGGGTTCTGCACTCATCTTTAATGCATGTTCTAAGGTGCGTTTTTCATAGCGCAACACTGCAATTCCGTTGGATGAAAGTCCCACCGCAATGTCTCGTAAGATTTTTGTTCCCATATATGTGCTATCGCGATCATGGATGCCAGCACCATGAACAAGAACAACTAAGGGCAGCTTTTCACCACGCTTATGTTTCGGAACTGTTAATGTCGCTGGTAACGGATAGGTAGAATTTCCAATGACGATTTCACGTTCTTGATAGGAGTTAGGTTGATCATAGCTAGGATGGGGGATGGTAAAAGATTCCTCGGGTGGCCTTTCTCCAATTTCATCTACTTTCCCGCCAGGTGTGAATTTAAGGAGTAGTGGTATGGTAGTTCCTTCGGTAGCTGCTGGAATTTCTACCGTCTGATGGACCAAGTTTCGTTCTTTTATCACAGGGGTTCCCATGCTTTTTATCCCGCTCCAGCCACTTTGTGTCCACCAGTTTTGTAATGTGGTTGCTGTAAACTTGGATTGAAAAGCAGTAGACGTCAACTGTAGTGCCTCTGCATATTTACCTTGCTGGAGATATTCAAAAAATAATGATGTAAGCTCCGTTAAAGAGACTAGTTTCTTTTCAGCAGATTGTTCCTCGTGTGTATCTGCGTGAATAGTTGTGGTAAGCGTGAAAGATAAAACGCCTAAAGAAAAGAGTAGGGGAAAGGTAAGTATTGATCTTTGTATTTTCTTTTTTTTATTCATGTTTTAACCTCCAATATGTGATGGTAAAAAACAGGTATGGTAATTAGAATTCTGGTGCGAAAACTTCAAAATATTTGCAAGCAATCTCTAAAACTTAGACATACTCATATTATTATTCTAAAAAAACGTAGCTTTCTTCTCTTGTCACATGTATATTAATCCCAGAAATAATCTTTCTTCCTTCACTTTATATTTTGATTATACGAAGCAAAGCTCTCGTTTTTCTTACTTGATACTTACAAATTCCTTAAGTAGGGGATATTTTAAAAATGGATTTGTGGCGGTACTCCTATGTTAAGAGATAGTTTAAGGACCGAGGATTATATTGTTTTTATAAAGAGTTGATGTTATGTTTGTTTTGTAACATATGGTGTTTTATGCATGTAGGAGGATTTATTGAAGAAATTATTAATATTGTTTTTATTAGCTACATTTTGTCTACAGATTACAGGATGTTCTAATAATATGGGTACACTAAGGGAGAAGTCTAAAACTTCAACAACTGTGAAGTCTAAACGCATCAATAAAGGGTGGTACAAACATATGTAATAGTTTGTATCACCCTTTGTTGATGTTAGAAGTCATAAAGAAAAGGTTGATAGTTAGATATTTTTCATAAAGAAAAGACACCCTAAGGTGCCTTCCTTCGACTTGAACCATCTTAATTTTAATAATATATTGGACTCCCATCCAACTATTATTTTACCATGTTAAGTTGTTTTATTCATTGAGAAATATAGTGTTAACCTATATTTAAAAGAATTATATCGATTTGAACCAACTATTAATTAGGGGGATGCTGACATGCTCAGTCAATATTATACTATCCCCAGAACGGAAATTATGAGCAATATGTATATGAGTCACATATCAAAAAAAAGCCACTCTCAAGAGTGCCTCTCCTTAGCAGCCGAATCCGCCGCCCCAACAGCTAGCGCCAACGATGATTAATAAGATGAAGAGCACAACAAGTAAGGCAAATCCGCCGCCGAAACCACAGCCTCCACCACAACTACCTCCATAGCCCATATTAACTCCTCCTTCCATAAAGACCATTTATTAATGGATTTAATTTAATTTATGTTTTTAAGGGTGAATGGAGCAGGTCCTTAAAAAAATAAAAGGATTTTGGAAGTTAAAAAGAGTTGACGATCTTATTTTTGTCACCGGAATTTTGTCTTCTACATATTGTATTTTATTCTGTGTATTGGGGGAAGGAGGATCTTATGGCTAATTCTGAGATGATTTTACGTTTACTTACGGATTTAAAGATTGAACAACAATTGTTGAAAGAACAGTTAGAGAAAATGCAAACAACTGTGACTATTCTTGAAGAAAAATCAGTGACGCTTAAAGAAAAAACAGCGACTCTTAAAGAAAAAACAATGACTCCTGAAGAAAAACCATCTGTTACAAAGCAAAGAGCTTTTTCTGGACGCCCAACATCTTTTCGTGATTGGAGAGCAGCTAGTCAAAAAAATTAGGGAATGTTATGTGAAATGATAAAAAAAGTACAGTCTGCTGTAGAAAATGGTATTATCCCCTATAGGTAGACAGTAAAAAAGAGTCCATCTGATATGATGGACTCAATACTGTTTTATCTGGAGGGGATTTTTTTATGGCAAGAAAAGGACAATCAT
>NZ_JAKUFX010000176.1:0-9764 GCF_022663635.1 Bacillus cereus group sp. BfR-BA-01356
TGATTGCGTATTAAACAGTGAATGCCAGATCGTGCATAAAAGTGAGTTGTACGACAATCAAATGAGAGAAAGAGCACGACAAATAAGAAAGTTATTATAGAAAGGATAGATGAAACATGGCAGCAGAAAAGAAACAGAAAGAAAAGATTCAATTAGATATTAAAATCGCTACACCAAAACAGGCACTAGAAACGCGTAAAAAAATCATGGACATGGTATACAAAGGAGAGATTGAAAGTGCTGTTTCTCGTCAATTAGTATACGCGCTACAAGGAGCGTCAACAGAGCATCGTTCTATACAGGAAGGTGAGAAACTGAAGCTAGAAAAAGAAAAAATAGCTATCCAGGAGCGCGCGGTGGTTGTATCTGAAGAGGTTAAGTTAAAACTAAGTCAAGAAAACGAGGATTTAGAAGACCAGGTGCACGAGTTAAGAGAGATTCTAAGGGAACGCGACGAGAGAGGGCAAAGATATTGATCGGTTATTTATCAGCTGGTTTAATCGAGAAAGCGTAAATGTTCGCGCGCGTACGCACGTAACCCCCCCCTATATGACATACAGGTATATAAAGTATTGAGTGAACGGACGAGGGGCAAGTGATATAATAAATGTATCGCCCTCTAACTTTAAGTACGTTATCAACTTACGAAAAGTTAGGGTTATAATAAGTATTATGTAAACTGAATTAGCAACAAGAATGTTGTTATATCAAGGTTTATGTCTATTCGAAAAAACACGAACGTTTTTACAGTCATTTTTAGATGGTCATTGTATGACGATATAGTGATTTCTGTAAGAAAATTGGAAAAAACGATCATTATTCACGAACGTTATAACCTTTACAAGGTTGCATTGTTCGTTGTAATGAATGGTGTGTTTTATAACGTTTTCTACAAAGTCAGTTGAAAGGGCTTATCCTAATTGGGTATGCCTTTTCTTTTTTGTATTAAAACAGAGGAGAATAAAAAAAGTTTGCAAAACCTATTTACAGGTTTGCAAAACTTATGATAAGATTTGTTGTGTAAGAACGAAACGCACTTACCACCTATCAAAAGGTGGACAGGTCATGGACAAGAAAAGCCTGTCTGAATAGAAAGAAGGTGATTATATGTCTGACAAAATGGATCGTTACTATGAAAGAGTTGCTAAGCATTATGACCTAGAAACAATTAAGGAAGGTGGCGCACTTGTAAGGTTGCACGCCAGCATTAAGGCGCTTAGTAAGTCGACTGATGATATTGAAGGTTTAACAAATACAGTCTTAAAAAAGGTTATGAAAGGTGAGTCAGTGGCTCCGAAAGAAAAGTGATTCGTAATTATGCGTTTTTCACACAATAAAAAGGCTCGTACTGGCATACGAACCTGGAAAGGAGATACACATACATGTCAACTGGATCGTTTCTCACGATATGCTTTTTAGCTCCTTTCGTGAGTATAGCATTAATAGAAGGTTTACGCAAAATAGTAAAGTAATTGGAGGTTGTGGCAGTGGTTAAAACAATGATCGAAAAACTAATACAGGTAGAACAACCAGAAAGAGGCGCTCACGTGACAATTAAAAATGAAAACATCAATCGGTTTTTAATAGATAAAGTAGTTGCTGGTGGCTTAGAAATGGAAGTTGCTGATCTATTAGAGAAATTCAACGTTATTACAGAAGACGAAAAGATGACGTTATTAAGAGTTATGGACATACTCGAAAAATAATAACTAGTTTTAAGGCCCTTCACATTCGTTGTGGAGGTTTTTATTGTAGTAAGATGCAATTATAGATACACCCAATTTTGGATGCATCAAATAATTGAGCATATGATAACTTATCATAAATTTCGCTTTCTATGAAGTCTATTTTTTTTGACGGAAAAAGTATTATAATGTTAATAGACAACGAAAAAACGCCCTATTCCCGAATGTTTTGGTCGACAGAAGGAATAAGACGTTTCGACAGGCATTGTATAAAATTGTTTAGATAAATCTAATCAATGTAGGTTACTCCTTGTTTTTTGAACCGTACATTTAAGATACTTCTATTATAACGATTATATAGCTTATATACAATACCTCTTTTCGTTGTACTCACAATTTGAAAGAGGTTTTTTAATGGAGAAAATTCTATATATACAAGTACCGATGTTCATGAAAGGAAAGATTGGCAAAAAGTATAAGCTGAAGCCACTACACGGGGATATTATCGGCCTTATTAAGAACAGATTAAAGTTATCGGTGCAAAACGGTTATGTTAACGAGAATGGCGAAGCATATGCGAAATACAGCATTCCGGAATTAATGGAAGAGTTGAATGCTAGTAATAAAACAATAACTGAAGCAATTAAACACCTGGAGAAGATTGGCCACCTACGAAAAGAAAAGGGCTTTAATACATCTATTAAATATTATATAAATCATGAGTTTGAACAACGGTTAAATAACGAGTTATTAGAACACTTGAAACAAAAGAACGAAAAAAGAAAAGACAGTCATGCAAAAACTACATTACTGGACGGGAATAACGAAAAACCTAGTAATAACAACAGTAGTGTAAAAATTACACATCAGTCATGTAAAAACTACACGCTAGAAAGAAGTACTTTAAAAAAAATTACTAAAAAAGATTATAAAACATATACACACGTTTCCGAGATCGTAAACATGTGTCGTTGTGACTACGTCCATTTAAAAAACATGGAAAATCAAAAACTACAAGAATATGCCGAAAAATGGTATGAGAGTTTTAAACCAGAAAAAGGTGCAAACCTAAAAACATTCATTAGAAACTGTATGGAAGATTTAAACAATAGATTAGATGGAGAGTACAGTGTAGTAGATGATAAATTTAGAGACAGATACATCGAAGAACAAAGAAAAAAACAATCGGCAGTTAGGAAAGGTTTGGGAAAAGTGGCCAGAAAGGGTAATAGTAATAAATCTATTCAAAAAGAGCCTACACTAGATTGGTTTGGTGAAGAAGAACAATCAGTAACAGAATACGAAAAGAAACTAGCGGAAAACAAGAAGATCCTGGACGCTATGCTTAAAAAGAAAGAACCACAAGTCCCAAAGTCTACCTTAAAGACTGAAAAAGAGTTAATACATACATATGTAGGATATGAAGAGAGTTATGTTATGCCTGAAACGTTAGAGAATCCATTTACAGAGGATTTAAGCGGATTCGCAGGCCAAACTATACCGTATGATACAGAAACGCATACAAAGGGAAATAAGAATCCTTATTTAATAGTTAATAACGTCCCTAAATTAACAGGTAAACAATTTGATAAATTAGTAGATTTAGTAAAAAGAGCAAATAGTGGCGATCCTGTAGCGTGGGAAAAATGTGAATCACCAGAAATGCAAAGTTATGTAGAAAAGATAGGCAACCGTTTTAAGATTAGAAACGCGGTTATTATGGCCATGTAACTGTTAAACTAATATAAATACATTTTTATAATATAAAACGCGTTAGAAATAGAAATGAGAGGTTTAAGAGGGTGTTCTTAATTTTAAGCGTACCCTCTATATATGGGGTACGAAAAAGTTCACATACCTGGTCATCCTCCAAAGTTGGAGAGTGAGTTTTATGTCGCAAATATTAATGTTTCTGGCGAACCTTATCAAATTTTCGTTGATTTAATAGAAACATAGAGGTAAAATTAGCATTAACTTAATATGAACGTGAACAAATGAAAAAGCCATTCCATATGTTAGTGTTTCTCAGGCACTAACGGAATGACTTAATCCTGTACTCTCAATACAGGACTTCAGTTTAAGAAGTGTCTCACCACTAACTTAAACATTTTCCTTGTTTTCGCGAACAAGGATTATTAGATACACCTATTGTACCGTTACTCTCCGAGTATTGCAACTAGTAATTAGTAGCAATGTTATATACATAATAAAACGGATATAAAAGGGCGTTTTCTATAACTGAAGTCTTGTAAATGTACAGGGCGTTTAGATATAGAGAACGCCTTTTTTGTGTTGTTCCGTTCCAGTGGAAGCTACCACTTTAAAAAGATGGTCTAGTGTAGCCGATGCGAAAAAATACACTCGGATATCAGTTGTTGTTGCATTCAACTGTCTGACGTAAGCGGGGTAAAGGACACAAGCCTTGCATAAAACAAACCTACGGGATGTAAATCCTAATAACGATGATAACCAAGACGTTAGTGGTAAAAAGTGTTGGGGGTTCAAAATAAGACATGATTGTGCGACTGGAGTTAAACAGTTACTCGTAAGCGGCGATCATGACACTGATTCACGGCTATTCTTGTGCAAGCTTTATTACAAGGATATGCGGGTTATATAGCGAATCACCCGAAAGGGAACGGTGTTGGGCGTGAGAAACGCACCGTACGGCGCAATACAACGCCGATAAGCTATATACGGACGGTATAGTAGTTTTGTAAGCTATAACCGTTTGTCGTCAATGCAACCAATCTCAATTCGAGACCTCGGCATCTAAGCCAGTACGAATGAGTGGGCGTTTTAACCTCGTAAAATTTTAACAGGGGTTACTATGCCCAAAACTACATTCAAATTTCCTAACAAACTCGCCAGTATGAAAACCGTAAGACCTTAAAATCAAGGGATTTAGCTTTAATTGCTAAAAAAATTTAGAGAACTGAAACAATCACTATTAATTAAGATAGTAGGGTAAAGATTATGGATTATTTTTAATATAGGGGCAATTAGTGACAAACTTAGTATTTGTAAACAATAACAATGAGGTAATAACAGATTTATTAAAGTAGCTGAAATTTTTGGTAAACGTCATGACAATGTTGTGGCTGATATTGAAAAATTAATGGGGTATTCAAGTGAAGAATTTTCACTCCTTAATTTCCAGGATTCAAAATACATTAATGAAAGAAATGGGAGAAAAAAGGAAACCTCAATTTTGAGGAATCCTCATATAACCCTAGAAACAGAAGGAATTACAAAAAGTACAACATGACTAAAGATGGTTTTACATTGCTGGTTATGGATGAAAACGCAAAAATACGTTTTCTACTAGTGGGAAGTGATGTGCTCAATTTTGAGCCGATCAAAGAAAAAGAAACTAGGAATAGAGAACAAATCAAATATAATTGAAGTTCTTAAAGGGATCGGCGATAAAAAGGGTATCAACAATTTTGTTAACACTACTTACATTCATGAACAAAACAAACAACTTTATAAAAAGGTATTTCCTTTTTTGAGCCGATCGAATATAAGGATCATCGGAATAGAAAACATATGAAGTTCCTGTTACTACTATTGCAAGTGTTCTACATCATAACCGAGATGAGTTAGAAAATGATGGTTACATGTTGAAGTCTGGTAAAAATATAAAATTAGATTTAGTGTCATTAAAGAATAATGAAACTAAAATTACTAATAAACAAGGACACTTTTTGGTAGAATTTGATGGGAATTGTTTAAAAATAGTATATGGAGATTACTAACTTATTAAAAGTAAGTTTATCCATTAGTGGATGTTATAACATTGGTATTTTTGTTGTTATGTAGAAATTACATAGTAATACATGAGATTTATTCAGCTGTATTATTTGGTTTGTTTTTGTACGTACGATCTTCATTTTTTCTTTCCTCTGTTTCTCCGTTGTTGGATTCACTCTTTTTTTGATCCAAATTCAATATATGTGGATTTTCTCGAATGAATTGAATGATCGGTGTAAAAAAACGTTGTAGTTGCTTTTGCGTCATACCTAGATTATTTGCCATTAGAAAACATCCTCCTTTTAATATAAAAACATTAGTTATTGTTAAACCGCTTAGAATTTAATCTAGATCGGTTTTGATCGTTTTGGAGTGTGTTTCCACCATTCATCCTTCACTACTGTTACTGTCAGACAATCTTGATTGGTGCATCGGACTTCGAATTGTATGGAAGATAGTTGTTTCACGTTGGCTAGATCCCCACATTCCTCGCAACGTGTATATTTTTTGTTTTTTAACATATTAATCATCGCCTTTCGGTTTCATTTGATAGCAAAATAACCATTAGCGACAAAAAAGTCAATGCAAAAAGCCATCCGTCAAAAAACGAATGGCTTACCGTTCTAGGATCGATGGTAGGGCGGCGTATCCTACATCTCTGGTAACTTACCTAACCAATCAAATGTTTGATCAAGAACGGCGGCTAGATAAGCGCGTGGGGAACCTTTCCCACCTCAAAGATCCTATATCATTATTATGTTACCTTCTACAGGTAGTATACCACGTTCTTATATTTTCGTAAACTCTCTGTTAGCTTAACAAGTCTTTGTAAGCAACTAAACGTCCACTATTCAATCGTTTTTGGATTTTCGCAGGACCATTTTTCAGATCAAACATCGTAGATAAGAATAAGTAACCACTCGGGTCCAACTTTATAGCAATTAGCATATGGTCATTTAAAATCTTTACTAATTCAACGCTATTAGGCTCTTTAGGGTTTTGTCCGACGTAGTCTGGTTGCTCAATGATATCTTTTATGTGTGATGAGTATGTTTCATAAATACCAGGATGTCTTTTCTGTACGTGCTTTACAAAGCCGGGAAACATTTTTACATCGCTCGAAGTGCAAGTTAGGTTATATGTATCGACAATCACTTGTGGAAGTGTTCCTACAACGATTGGTTGGTTTACCGTAGCGGATTGGTTATTCTTCAAATTTCTCCCTCATCTCGTCTCTTTATATCTTTATTTTATCATAAAGGAGCATTTGAACTGTCGCACGGGGCAGGTTTATGAGAGAGATATTTTATTAAATAATTGATCGTATAAGGAACTTTCATACTTGGAAAGTGGTTGTTAAGAATTATATGCTTGTCCACAATTCGTTCTAATATAATTAAAAATTATGCGCCAACCTTGACCGAATATCACTCCCATAATTCAAATGATTTCTTATTTTGACTTGTAGTCAACATCTCATGGATTGTTAGGCACTTTAAAGTTTAGATTTTTTTGAGAAAAACTTACTGAAGAATGATTTACCTTTATCTTCGCTTTGTTGATGAACGAACTTTAACATTTCATTCATCTTTTCTTGCATGTCAGAGAGTTGTTCTTTCAGTTCGTCTTTTTCTTGTTTTTCCTTCAATTTCTCTTCACGTTCATCTAAATACATTTTTGTTATGCTCTGATTCTGTAAATGTATATCCTGTTGTTGTTCGATTATCTGTTGTTGCTTTTCAAAGACAGCTTGAATAACGTTTTGCTTTTCCTCATTGTCTTTATGGATAACGTTTAGAATTTCTTGATTTTGCAGAGCGATAGTTTGTTGCTGTTTTATTAATTCAGCCACCTTTTCATTGGTTTGTTCCAATATAGCATAAGCAACTCCGGTGGCACTGTTATTACGTTGAAATGGTGTTGTTTCACTACCAGCACTTTCGTTAATGCTGTGCGTTAGTGCGTTATCGGTATCTTTAGAAAGAGATGATTCTAGCAATATAGATATCGCTTCTTGTAAGGTTCTCGTCCCGTCCGCCATTAAAACCTTCATCTCTTTAAGGATGTTAATATCATGTTCGTAATAGATCCGTTGTTGACGATTATTCCGTTCGAATTTATATCCAGCGTTTTCTAGTTCTAAACACCAAACACGTAATGTGTTTCCGTTCACGTCTAATTCTTTGCTAACTTGTCCTGAAAATCTCCCAAAGTCCATTGCGATCCCTCCATTCTCTTACATCATAACGGCATTAGTAATGCATTGTAGCACCATTATAACACCGTTAATGCAAAGTCACTAATATCATTCGCTACTTCTATTGAGCCACCTCAGCTTTGAGGACGCCTCATTGGTGAAAATTCACCTTCAGTCGGAAAATGAGAAATGAATTCCCATCCGATCAAAAGGTTACTACTATAAGGGTTGCGATATAAAGTAAGAAGTAAAAGTGACACCGAAAGGTGTTATAATGAATTAGTAAGTTGTTAGACAATTTAACATAACTATTAATAGAAAGAGGTTTTATATATGGCAACAATTGAAGAAATGAAAAAAGAGATGGCAGAGTTAAGAAAGAGTATTCAGCAGGACAAGTCACAGAGAAAATTACAGGCCATTAATGACAAGATCGCAAAAGCTGAAGCAAAAGAGAAAAGTAACGGCCTAGCTGAAAAAGAACGAAAAGAAAAGGCCCAGGCTGAAGCAATGGCCCGCGCATTCGATAACGGTTATAAATACGAGAACGTACCAACAGGGAATATTAACAATAAGGTAACTGAAACAGTAAGCCCAGAGTTAGCAAGTCTATACAAAGAGCGTGACGAGCTAACAGCGCTATTAAATGAATCGATGGCCGATGTACTAGGCGATCTAAACGAACACGAACAGGCAACACATGATATTGCTAACAAACAAGTAGAGCGCACAGCGGTTGCAAATGGATCACGTACAGTAGACCTTACACCAGTACAGGCGCCACCAGTTGATTATACGGCCCTATCAATGGATATGGCGATTATCCCAGGAGCAAACCCACGGAACTTATTTGAAAAACAAGCGGGCATGTCATTTGAACGATACACACAAATTGCAACACCAGAAGAAGTACAGAAAGCAAATGCATTTGTAAGACCAAACGCAACTAAACAGGCCCAGCATGAAGAAAACATACGTACAGGAGCATATAACACTGGCCGAATCGAATTTTAAAAGGTCTTACAACTAAGGGTAGGGCTTTCAGCCTTATTCTTTGATTAATTAAAAAGGAGTAATCCTCATGACATATATGATCCAAACAGATAACGGGTATATACAATTACAGGTTACTGGAGAGTTAACAGGAGAGGCATACAAGCCCTTTTTTGATACACTGGCCGATAACATAGAAGATGCATGTAAAAGGCGCGTGGAAGGTGATATGTACGTATCAATGAGAGTATACAAGGGAACAAAAAGAGCGAGTGTGAGAGATAAGGGACACGGCCAGGGAAACAAGCGTAAAGAATGGTTAAAAGAGAAACTAAAAGGAGATCGGGAACATGTCAAGGGCTAAACGATTACTAAGGGAAGTAAGGAAAATGAAAGCCAGCATTGTGCCCAACACGGCTGTATTTATAGTAAATTGTATTGAACAAATTAAAGGAATTGATCCCCGAAAAAAAGCAAAAGAGAATATTTTTATCATTGATAACGTGGATCAGGATTGTATTAATTGCACTAAACACTTTAGTGAGTGCAAATGTGACGAATCAAGCTATAGACCACCAACAGAGAACGAATACGCATATTGGAAAGAGACAAGTCCGCACCACTATGAAAGGCTTATGAGGTTACGAGATCAAGACGAGCAACACGAAAAAACATATGGTTTAGATAAATGGATTGAAGATAACGTTTTATATGTAAGGAAAAAGAAAGTAAACGGGGCTACAGATAAGATTGACCAGATACCTTTAAGCCAAATGAGTGATGAAATGAGAGAGGTGTTATGTAAAGATGTCAAACGTATTTAAACCAACATATATGACAAGTAATGATTATGTACGATCAAAGGGAGATATAACGGCCCTGGAGCGCGAACTAGGAATGACGCCAGGGCAACTATATAAAACTAGGTGGACGGATATAAAGGCGTTATACATGGCTGGTAAGCTACATGAAAATGATATGAATGTGCTGTTTACTAGAGTGAAGGTTTATGATCCCTCGTTGTATGATTGCGTATTAAACAGTGAATGCCAGATCGTGCATAAAAGTGAGTTGTACGACAATCAAATGAGAGAAAGAGCACGACAAATAAGAAAGTTATTATAGAAAGGATAGAT
>NZ_JAKUFX010000177.1:0-9760 GCF_022663635.1 Bacillus cereus group sp. BfR-BA-01356
TTTATGAAGACGTTTAGCCACTTCCTATCGAATCCAGTGGATTTATTTTCAAAATCCTCTAGCAATATTTTTTGAAAATGTCCCCTTGACTTTTCATAGTTGGTCTTTAATTGCAATAACAATACAAAAGCAATAGTGAATGATCGTGTCTAAAGGAGGAGAAAGAAGAAAGGAAGACTCCCTTTCTTCTTTACTCCATGTTTCCTAAAGTAGCTGCCATAACCGCTTTAATTGTATGCATTCTATTTTCAGCTTGATCAAATACTTTTGAATGTTTACTGCGGAATACTTCGTCAGTTACCTCCATTTCTTTCAACCCATATTTCTCATAAACTTCTTCGCCATACATCGTTTCAACATCATGAAATGCAGGTAAACAATGTAAGAAAATTACGTTTTCATTCCCTGTTGCTTTAATCATTTTCATATTTACTTGATAAGGTTTCAATAACTCGACACGTTCAGCAAATTTTTCTTCTTCCCCCATAGACACCCATACATCTGTATAAATTACATCTGCACTTGCAACAGCTTCTTCCACATTACTTGTTATCATTACTTGTTCATTATATTTTTTTGCTAAATCAATTACTTCTTGTGCAGGCCATAAAGATTCCGGTGTACAAATACGTACATCCATTCCAACGATTGCTCCACCAACTAGTAAGCTATTAGCAACATTATTTCGCCCATCGCCAACGTAAACGAGCTTCACATTTTTCAATTTCCCTATATGTTCTCTAATTGTTAATAAATCTGCTAGTGTTTGTGTTGGATGCCACATATCCGTTAATCCATTCCAAACTGGCACACCAGAATTTTGTGCTAAAGATTCTACAGTTTCATGATTAAATCCACGAAACTCAATTCCGTCAAACATACGCCCTAACACTTTTGCTGTATCCTCTACAGATTCTTTTTTCCCAAGTTGAATATCACCTTTCCCTAAATATTCAGGATTTGCCCCTAAATCTGTACATGCTACTGTAAATGCACAACGCGTACGAGTAGAAGTTTTTTCAAATAAGAGCGCTACATTTTTACCTTCTAAATAATGATGCGGGATACCATTTTTCTTTTTCTCTTTTAATTCTGCTGCCAAATCTAGAAAATATAACAATTCTTCTTGTGTAAAATCTTTTTCTGCTAGAAAGCTTCTTCCTTTTAAATTTGGTCTAGTCATTAACATAATTCATCCCTACTTTCTCCGTTATTTATACTAAATATCTTTACGAACAATTGGCATACTCATGCAACGTGGACCCCCACGACCACGAGATAATTCCGAACTTAGAACCTCAATCACTTCTATACCGTGTTCCCGTAATAACGTATTAGATACATAGTTGCGATCATATGTAACAACTACACCTGGCGCGATTGCTAATGTGTTCGAGCCATCATTCCATTGTTCACGAGCAGAAGCAATTACATCTCCTCCTCCACATGGAATAAGAACTAATTCACTTAAGCCTAATACCTCTTTTAATGCTTCCATTAAAGAAGTACGATGTGTAATTTTAAGAGTTTCCTCATCTGATCCTTTTTCTAAAATATAAATATTCATATTCCCTTTTGGCCCTTGAATGGCTGGGTGAATTGTAAACTTGTCATAATCAACCATTGTAAATACTGTATCTAAATGCATAAATGCTCGACATTTTGGAATTTCTATTGCTAACACTTTCTTAATTTTATTTTGTCGGCTAAAGAGATTTTTAGCTAAACGTTCAATTGCTTTAGCTGAAGTACGAGCAGATACTCCAATCGCAATTGTTTCTTCATTTAAAATTAGCTCGTCGCCACCTTCAATTGGAAATTTATAATCACGATCTAACCAGATTGGTACATTATGTTTTGCAAATCTTGGATGATATTTAATGATGTACTCCATGAATAATGATTCACGTCTACGCGCTGGTTCTCTCATCTTATTTATCGTTAAGCCATCGCCCACGCTAGCTGCTGGATCACGAGTAAAATATAAATTAGGCATTGGATCTAAGTAAAACGGATAGTGATCTTCCATTAATTCATATAAATGTGTCTTCTTACTTGTTTCAATTTCGTTTTTCCGTACACCGCCCATAATTTTTTGAATTAATTCTTCATTTGAAAAGGAAAGTAAATATTCTTTTAAAGTTTGATGTGCAACATTTACGTCGGCCTGTCCTTCTTTTAAAATACGATCAACAAATTCTTCTCGAAGTTTTTTATCTACTAACGCCTCAGCGGCTAGTTTTTCTAAATAAAGAACTTCAACACCCCGATTGCGTAACGTTTGTGCAAAATAATCATGCTCTTTTTGAATAATTGGTAAGTATGGAATATCGTCAAATAATAATTGCTGCAAATAATCTGGCGTCAAGTTTTCCACTTCTTTACCTGGTCGTTTTAATAAAACCGTTTGTAATTCCCCAATTTCTGAAGTAACATGTATCGGATGTTTCATTTGTTGTACCTCCTTTTAAATATGTTTGATGTCTTACAAGTACATAATAAATGCTCTGTACTTTCATCTTTGTGAAAGCATCCACATTATCATTGTGAAATATTAAACAAGTTATTTTTTTAAAATCATACGAATATGTATTTTTATAACAAACTATCTTGCTTTCTCAATAAAAAATACATATATTACGCATATATGTTGAATATTTAACTTCCGTATTTAAACAAAAATCCTGTTTTTAATTTTATTAAAAACAGGATTTTTGCATCTAAATAATTAAATTTAATCTTTCTTCTATAATCTCCCTATCTGATTTCGACTGTGAAATTATAAGGCATGTATCATTTCCACATATACATCCTATTTTTTCTTTCCAATCTAACTCATCAAATAAAACACTAATAACATGTGCATTACCAGGTAATGTTTTAATAACCATTAATTGATCTACACAATCAATTTTCACAACCACTTCTCGTAATTTTTTCTTTAACTTTATATCAGTTTGTACATGCTCTTCTGAGAAAACTTTATATATCATTAATCCTTCTTGAGAAGGTACCTTCGTTAAGTTTAACTCACGAATATCGCGAGAAACCGTAGCTTGTGTTACTAATACATCTTTTTTTGCTAACAATTCTACTAATCTTTCTTGCTTATCTATTTCATACTCCTTTACAAATTGTTTAATTAACCGTTGTCTTTTTTCTTTTTTCATAAAAGACACCCCTTTTAATATTATAGCTCGCTATAATTTTCATCCGAAAGGGACAGAAAACAATGTTGCGGAAACGTTCATAGTTTAACTGTAAATATTAAATCAAGCTAAATAAAAAAGAGAAGAACAATATTCTGTTCTTCCTTTTACATTGAAAATCGTTCAATTGTTTGTTTCAAATCAGTTGCTTGCTTCTCTAAATCCTTTAATAATTGATCGATTACTATCATATTTTTAGACTGTTGTAGCGTCACACGTGCTACTTCTTGCGAACCAGCTGACGTTTCTTCAGCAATTGCTGCTACAGCTTTTGTTTGTGCTCCTGTTTGATGAATGTGGCTCACTTGTTCATTCATATAACTACTAATTTGCTGAGTTGCATCGGCTACTTCCATAACACTTGATGACATTTCTTTTAAAATTAATTCCGTAGCTTCCCCACGTTTCGCCTCTTCTTTAGCTATTTTCACTTGTTCTGTCATTTTCATTGCAACTTGTTGTACTTCATCTTGCATATTCCGTAATAACTGCGATATGTTTCTTGCAGAATGATCACTTTCATCAGCAAGTTTACGTACTTCTTCCGCAACAACCGCAAAGCCTCTTCCATGCTCTCCTGCGCGAGCTGCCTCAATAGAAGCATTTAGTGCTAATAAATTCGTTTGGCTAGCAATCGCACTCACAACAGACACAATATGTTCTACTTGTTTCATTCGTTCTTCTAACTTCTGTACATTTTGCATTGAATCTTCATTTTCTTTTGCCAATGTTTGAATACCTTGAATTAAAGACGTAAAGACACGAGTACTATGCCCTAAAGCTTCAACCATTTCTGAAGACAATGTATCAGACTGCTTCGCTTTTTCTTCTACTTCACTTGCAATAGAAGTCGTTGTATCAACAGCAGAAACAATTGCTTGAATTGATGCCGCTGATTGCTCAGCGCCTGAAGAAATCTCTGCAAGTGTCTCAGATACACCTTGCGCTTGTCTCGTTGCTTCGCCTGTTTGTTTTCTAATCTGCTGTACTTGATTATTTGTATACGAAAATGTTGTATCAATATTTTTTACCATGCCCCTTAAGTTTCCTAACATCATATTAAATGCAACACTTAAAGATTTAATTTCATCATCTGTCTTCGGTAATGGAACATCTTCACGAATATCACCCTCAGCTGCTTTTCTTGCCGCTTCCTCTAACTTGCGAAGCGGTTTAATTAAAAATACGGCTGCTCCATATGCTAAAATTCCAGACCATACTACCCCTAATAACATAACGATAATATTATATACAGTTTGACTTACATAACTTTGAAAATAATCGTATATCACGTAAATAAAAAATATACTTGTTGAATATGTAATGAAAGCTAAAACTGTAGTGAATAGCATAAGTTGTGTACGTAATCCAAAAGAAAATGTTTTTCTTTCTTTTTCCATCTTCCCTTTCCCCCTTTTTATAAGCAATATAAATACTACCTATATATTATTATCCATATTTTCATTATAGAAGGATATAGAGATTTTAAAAAATATTATTTCTTTGAATATCAAATTGCACGAAAAAAATAAAGGATTCTGACAATTTGTGACTAATAACAGAAATACGGGGCAACATTTGTAAAATATATTTTTAACTGGGGGTTTTGTATGATTCAAGTTCGAAATCTAGTAAAATCATTCGGTTCACTTGATGTGTTAAAAGGAATTGATTTAGAAGTAAAAGAAAAAGAAGTTGTTGTTTTAATTGGTGCCAGTGATTCTGGTAAAAGTACATTACTTCGCTGTCTTAACTTTTTAGAAATGTACGATGAAGGCGAAATTCACTTACAAGGTGAGCGAATTGACCCAAAGCATTCAAATTTAAATAAAGTCCGTGAAAATGTCGGTATGGTTTTTCAGCACTTTAACCTCTTTCCTCATATGACCTCACTAGAAAACATCATAGAAGCACCTATTCACGTAAAAAAATTAGAGAAAGCAAATGCAAAGGATATTGGAACTCAACTTCTCCAAAAAGTCGGCCTTCAAGATAAAGCGGATGTAACTCCTCATCTTCTTTCAGGTGGTCAAAAACAGCGCATTGCCATTGCACGAGCTCTTGCAATGAGCCCTAAGATTATGCTATTTGATGAGCCTACCTCAGCTTTAGACCCTGAACTTGTTGGAGAAGTATTGCAAGTTATGAAAGAACTTGCTGAAGAAGGGATGACAATGGTTATTGTTACTCATGAAATGAATTTCGCAAAAGATGTAGCTGATCGCGTCATCTTTATGGATGATGGAAAGATTGTAGAAGATGCTCCGCCAGCACAATTCTTTTCAGCTCCATCACATGAACGGGCAAAATAATTTTTACGCAACGTTTTATAATGTAACTTTTGTTTCAAACGAAAAGGAATACATTCATACGGTGCACAACTGATCATCCAAATAAAATATTTCAATAACATACTAAAAAACCATCCGTATGATCAATATATAGGAGGGGTTTTATGAAAAGAAAACTATTAACCATTGTTGCTAGCATTACACTATGCACATCTTTCATACTAGGAGCTTGTAGCAAAGAAAGCTCTACTACTTCATCAAATGGTGAAAAAGAATTTCGCTATGCGATGAGTGGATTATACAAACCTTTTAACTATAAAGAAAATGACGGCAAACTTGTCGGTTTTGATGTAGAAATCGGTGAAGCTCTTGCTAAAAAGATGAACATGAAGGCTACGCCAGTTACAAACCCATGGGAAACGCTGATTCAAGGTCTTCAAGCGAAGAAATATGATGTAATACTGGGTAGTATGGCAATTACAGAGGAGCGCTTAAAAGCTGTTAGTTTCTCAAATCCGTACTATCGCTCTGGCGCCCAAATTTTTGTAGCTAAAAAGAATAACGCTATCTCTTCTCCAGAAGATTTAAAAGGTAAGAAAATTGGTGTTGTAAAAGCTAGTACCTTTAAAAATCTTGTTGCAAAATATACGGATCAAATCACAGAATATGACAGCGATATTACTGCTCTTATGGATTTAGAGCATGGGCGTGTTGACGCAGTAATTACGGATCAAATGGTTGGTCTACGTATGATAAAAGAAGGAAAATCGAATATAAAAGAAGCCGGAAAACCATTAAATCTTGATGAAATGGGAATTGCTATTCGCAAAGATGATAAAGAAATGGTTGAGAAAGTAAATAAAGCGTTAGATGAAATCATTAAAGATGGTACGTATGAAAAGATTAGTAAAAAATGGTTCGGGCGTAATATTCTCGGTGAAGAGGAAAAAACGAAGTAAGTTAGCCATTCAAAAGATTCATAAACAATGCCCCACTGATTAAATGTTCATTTTATGTGGGGCATTTCATTCTCTACTAAAATCTATACAATATGAGGTGAAACGCATGTTTGAAATTTTTATCTCTTCCTATCCCACACTCTTAAAGGCTACTATTGTCACATTACAATTAACATTAACTTCCCTAGTACTCGGTTCATTAATTGGATTATTATTCGCTTTCTTTCGAATCTCTAACAATAAAGTTTTAAATAGTATCGCTCATGTCTACATTGCTATTATTCGTGGTACACCTTTAATTGTTCAAATTGCCATTCTATATTTTGGAATTACATCCGTTGTTGTTTTCACCCCTTTTTGGGCAGGTGCAATCGCTTTAGCAATTCATAACGGTGCATATATTACGGAAATTTTCCGTGGATCTATTCAATCCGTTGACCGGGGACAATTAGAAGCAGCTCGCTCTTTAGGCATGCCTTATCCTTTAGCTATGCGACGAATTATATTACCACAAGCATTTCGTCTGTCTCTTCCTCCTCTAGGAAACCAATTTATTATCGGATTAAAAGATTCTTCACTTGTTGCTTATGTAGGAATGTCCGAATTATGGGGTTCAGGTTTATCAATTGCAGCAGGTAACTTCCAACAATTAGATACTTACATAATCGTTGGTGCATACTATCTCGTACTTGTTCTTCTATTTACTTATTTTGTTAATCTTTTAGAAAAACGATTACAACGAAAAGAAACTAACTCCGTCCAAGTCCATAAAAGGAACAAAAAGGAAGTTTCTTTATAAGAAAAAGCAAGCCTGAGATGGCTTGCTTTTTCATTGCAAAAATATATTAATTTTTACTGATTTACTTTTTTAATACTCTTTTCTTCTTCTATATGTTCCTCACGATATGAAATATTATGAGGATCTAGTCCATTTCCTAAAGAACCATAGAAATGCTCTCTATGCGGATCCACTAATTCACTTCCTTGATAATACACACGTGGTGTATTCCATAGCGCTGCCAAAGCTTTTGTCATCGGCATCTCATGATAGCGTTCCGGCCACATTTCTTTAATCTTCTCTTTTACTAGCGGATAGTATTTAGAACTCATAGCAGGAAACAGATGATGTTCTGTATGATATGAGAAATTGAAATGTAAAACGTCTACCCAGCGCGGCACTGTTACTGACAAACAGTTTGCTAACGGATCATTTACTGGAACAATTGGATTTAAGCGGTGATTTGTTGCGATATATGCCATTACAATAAAGTTAGCAATTAACAACGGAATGACATATGCAAATAACCATTTTCCAGGTCCCATAATAAACAATAAACTAATCCAAACTGTCCAAGGCAAAAGAAGTTGAAGCCATACAGATTTTTGATTGGATGACTTGAACTCTTTTATAAAATGAAAGAACATTCGAGTCGAATGCAATGTAAATTGAATTGTTAGTGACAGAAAACTAAAGAATGAACGTACATGTAAAGGCATACGATATACCCAACTCAAAAACTTACTCTTCTTAAGTTTCTCAAGTGTCGGCCATGCATCTGGATCATTCTCTTCATGCTGTGTATGAACATGATGCGTTGCATTATGCCACTTTCTCCAAAGCTTTGGCCCTGTTGATAATGGCATAAATGCAATCGCGCCTAAGAAGTCACGAAGCCATGCCTTTCTTACAACAGTTCCATGTAAAATTTCATGCCCTAAAAATCCTAGTGAAGCAAAACATAATCCAAGAACAATCGCAATTCCTAGATTCGCCCACACATTCAATTCAAATACACCAATCGATATTAACCCCGCCAATGCCACAAGCAAATAAGCCAGTCCACCAAATAAACGAGTAGGCACTGGTTTAAATGCTTTTTTCGGCAAATGTGGTGATACACGTGCTGCATACCACCCAAACGTATGAAGCTCCTTCATCCTTTTGCTCCTTTCTTATGCCGCGCCTTGCGCAACTTACATATATCAATTCTTGCTTCCAGATTGATTTTACTAGATGATCCAAAAAGCATCTATTATAAGGAAAATATACTCACTCTATCGTCACTTATTTTTCGCTTTTATTATCAATGAAAAACATTTCTCTTTTTACTCTCTATCAACCTTTCCACATGATGAATCATAACAATAGAATTTCTATATTGTCAACACCTTTTATGACCTAGTAATAAAAGGTGGTTATATTTTTATAATCATACTTTATTTCACTAAAGAAAATGTATAGATTCCATAAGGATTTACCCACTATATATAGACATTTTCTTAAACGCCATAGACTCTATCTCATTCAATAACTCCCTATGTAATCAACAAACAGAATCCCTTGAATTTAGTTTTATATAAATCCTACCACTTCATAATGCCCCATCTAATTAATTATATTAAAATAATTTATAACCTCTTTTAATAAAAATAGACTACTTCTAAAACAACACACATGAATTTCATATAATATGGAAATATTAAAAGGAAAATTGTTCTAAAATCAGGAGGCTTCCGCAATGACAAGTGATACATTTCCACAACTGCCGCTATCTTATTGGATTGAATCTACTCAGTTTCCTACTTTCCCTCGTTTATCCGAAAATATAAAGACGAAAGTTGCTATTATCGGTGCTGGTATTACAGGTATTACTACCGCCTATTTACTTGCAAAAGAAGACATCGATGTTGTTTTAATTGATTCTGGTCGTATTTTAAATGGAACAACTGAGCATACAACAGCGAAAGTAACAGCACAACATGATCTTATTTATGATGAATTAATAAATCATTTCGGTGTAGAAAAGGCCGGGCTTTACTATGAATCAAATAATCAGGCTCTACAATTCATAAATGAAACTGTTCAAACATATAAAATCGACTGTAATTTCTCAAATGAAGATTCATATTTATATACAACTACCGATAACGGATTAAGAAATTTAACGAAAGAATATGAAGCTTATCAAAAATTAAATATACCTTGTGACTATGTTCAATCTCTATCGATTCCTATTCCAGTACAATCTGCACTTGTAATGAAAAATCAAGCACAATTCCATCCCCTTCTTTATTTAAAAACACTTTTAGAAAAGTTTGTGGAGATGGGCGGAAAGCTCTACGAACAAACAACAGCTATGGATGTGGAAAAGGGAGATTATCCACAAATAATTACAAAAGAGGGCCATCATACATGCCCATCAACTTAAAAATCTTCACTACCCCCAAGTGTAAAAAAACGTTATTCTTTCTAAAAAAGCTAGACTAGAAAGGATGACGTTTTCTTATGAATCTCTCGATT
>NZ_JAKUFX010000178.1:0-9758 GCF_022663635.1 Bacillus cereus group sp. BfR-BA-01356
TTTGATTCATATTCATAAAAAACACGTCACCCTTTCTCATTAACATAAGAAAATAGTAACGTGCTTTTAACTTCAAAAATAGTCTAAATCCTTAAGTTGATGGATGTGGGATAGCACCACATGTCTACTAACCTAAGAAAATAAATCAAACCCATGTCCATCAAGCTAGTAAAAATAAATACCCCAAAAATAGTAAAATTGACATTCTCAGAGTAAAAATGTAAAAAATTATTGTTTAGGGGCAGCGTAAAACATTAGTTTGATAGCGATATGGCGCTACTCATAAAAAAAAGAAATAGGATAGAATATCCTATTTCTTTTTATTGATATAATAAAATGTAAAGAATAAATCCAAAGTAATGATAATAATTAGAAGTAAAAAGTGTATAAGTGCATCAGTTTTTCCGTTTAGTAAAGACTTTACAAAGAAATCCCATTCTGTTTCATGGGGAGGTTCTATCCAATTTCGTTGCAGACCTAACACCATTCCATTTATGAAATAGAAAATGCTTAATAGAATCCTTCCAACAAATAAGGCAGCTGTTTTTATATTCCAATCCTTTATCTTGATTACATAAAGGATTGGGAATAGTATCAGTATCCAAAAAACAATAATAAAGACTGTATTTCCCATTCTCTCCTCCTAACAAAATGATTGTGTTTTTAATCTTGGTAAATTCTTAGGTTGGAGGTATGTTTCATTGTTACTGGTTAAAAACAAGAGCCAGAATTCCGGCTCCTTTTCTATCCCGCAAAATAAAGTTTCACTTTATCTCTCCGTCTCAAAAAACTCAATCCACTCTCCATCAGGGCCAGCGAAGAATATGTAACGTGTTCCATCTGGTAATGTTTCGATTTCTTCTCCTAGTAAGAAGGTTACTGCGTGTTTCTTTAGTCTTTCGATTTCATCCTCTAATGAATCCACTTTAAAGCAAATGTGATGTACTTTTCCTTCTGCCGGAAGGGAAGAGTTGTAGCCTTCAATTAATTCGAGTATCGTTTCTTTCGATTCTTCCACACCTAAAAAAGCGAGTTTTAAGTCTGGGTTTGGGTGCCCTATGCGTTTAAGGAGCTGTAAGCCGACTACTTCTTCATAAAATGAGATAGATGCTTCTAAGTTTGCAACCATAAGTCCAACGTGTTCTATTCTTCTGACTGGCATGTAGATTCCTTCTTTCTGAAAATTATACACAATATATTATTGAAAATTAAGAAAATAAGCAAGATAAAAACCTTACAAATTTTAGCGTGTTATATGGTATAGTGAGAAAGTATGTTTGGGGAGAAGGAAGGAGATTATACGATGAATACACCTACTCAAACTCCTTCATTATCGGAAACGATGAAAGAGTGGCATTATGCATTAGCGTATGAAATTAAACATTGGAAAACGATAGGTGGTAGTAAAATTTCTATCATGAACGGTCGTTTTTTATATACAGATTATGAAAGTACAGTATACGTATTTCAGCTTATTTCGGAAGTAAGCTTACCTGAAGGTTCACCGATTCGAATTGAGTTCGATGGTGAGGAAGCGACAGGGGAAGTGTTATCTGTACATGGATTAGAAATAGAGCTGAAATTAAATGATTATATACAAGGTGAAATAAGAGAAGCGGTTTTATACAGTGAACCGTGGCAATTGTTAGAGCAACTGCAAGAGCGATTGAAAGAAGCACGTAAAGATAAGCTGAAACGTAATCGTATAAAGCGTCTTGTTGATGGGACGAGCAGCCCGAAACATATTGAGAAGATGAAAAATCCAAAAAATGAACTGGCATATCGCGCGTTTTATAATCCGACAACGTACGTATGGGGACCGCCGGGAACAGGGAAGTCTTACAATTTATCACGTATTATTTCGGCCCATTATCAAAAAGGAAAATCGGTACTTGTGTTAGCTCATAGTAATGCGGCAGTAGACGTATTAATGAGTGAAGTAACGAAGCAAATTGAGAAGAAAAAGAAATGGACGCCTGGCGAAATTGTTCGTTACGGTTATAGTCAACATGAACATATACGAAATCATGAAACGTTACTTGCATCTAAGTTAGTTGAAACGACGAACGAATCATGGGGTGAGGAAAGACTCTATTTAGAAGAGACACGCCAAGAGCTTCGTGAAAAAATCTTATCGTATAAGGCAACGTCCTCTGATAAGAAGCGTATGCAGGAGATTGAAAGTGATCTTCGCAAGCAAAAGGCTAAAATTAAAGAAGTAGAAAAAGAATATATTGAAAATGCGAAAGTAATCGGCGCAACTTTATCGAAATGTGCCATTGATGCGCTAATTTATGAGCGTACATTTGATTTAGTTGTCGTAGATGAGGTGAGTATGGCGTTCGTTCCGCAAATTGCATTAGCTGCTTCACTTGGGAAACGTATCGTCGTTTGCGGTGACTTTTTACAGTTACCTCCAATTGCGATGGCAAATCATGAACTTGTTCGCAAATGGCTTGGGGAAGATATGTTTTACCATGCTGGGATTGTTGAGTCTGTTAATAAATCAGAAGCACACCCAAACCTATTTATGTTGCAGGAACAAAGACGTATGCATGCGGATATATCGAAGTTTACGAATTCGTTTATTTATAAAAATAGAGTATACGATCATCCGTCTGTTTCAGAGCGTAAAGAACTTGCACAGTTACAGCCGTTCGCAAATGAGGCGAGCGTTTTATTTGATACGAGCCAAATGGGAGCTTTTTCGTTAAAAGATGCTGCTTCTGGTTCACGTTTTAACATTATGTCTGGTTTAGTAGCAATGCAAATGATGTTAATCGGATTGTTAGATGGTGTGCAATCAATTGGTATTGTGACACCTTACAGGGCGCAGTCACGCTTTTTATCGACGTGTATGAGAGAAATGTTGCAGAGAACGAAATATCAAAACATACCAGTTTTAGCGGCGACAGTTCATAAGTTCCAAGGTTCTGAAAGAGATATGATGATTTTTGATACGGTTGACAGTTATCCGCAAGAACGACCTGGCGTATTATTCTTTGATCACAAAAACCATCGCCTCGTCAATGTAGCAGTGACAAGGGCGAGAGGGAAGTTCATTCAATTATCAGATTGCCATTATATGCGTAAAAACCTTTCGAGAAAACAAGCGTTATCACAATTAACAGCTCATATAGAACGTCACGGAGATGTGTATGATCGCACGACATCAAGACAATTGTGGGAACGAAAAATATCGAAACGTTTACGCTGGTTTATGGAAATGAATCTTGAGGAAACGAAAGGGCTATTAAAAGATATTTTAGCAGCAAAACGAAAAATTATTATTTCACTTCCAAGTACAAAACAAGTGGATAAGCGAGTATGGCAAGCGTTAATGCGTACAAATGCGCAAATAACAGTGTATAGTGACGGACCAGTTCCACTGAAAAATGTAAAGTTACAAAGACAAAATAAAGCATTCCCGTTCCTAGTAATCGATGATGAAATCTTCTGGGCAGGCGCACCGCTTACATCTCAAATGATGTTTGAAGGTAGTACGGAATTTCCGTACGTATGTGCAAGACTGCAAGCACCTGAGACAATTGGTGTATTAAAAGGATTTTTAGATATTCGGTAAATTCGGATAGGAATTCCTTGACTTTTACTTGGAATGAACTTAGAATAAAAAATAATTTAATATAATTTTATGAAAATTCTTATCACGAGAGGTGGAGGGACTGGCCCTATGATACCTCGGCAGCGGATTCGTTATGAATACTGTGCCAATTCCAGCAAGGTAACTTGAAAGATAAGAAAGAAGCTCATTTTGACTGTATATACAGAAGCCTCTTTCTATCTTTTAGAAAGAGGCTTTTTTACGTGAAAATAAAAGGAGGAAGAAAAATGGGAGCGACAGGAGTAGCGTCACAAAGAAAAACAATTGAAGAGAGTATCGAAAGAAATAAGGAAAAGTACATAGAAACAAGTCATGATATTCATGCGAATCCGGAGATTGGAAACCAAGAGTTTTACGCATCAAGAACGTTAAGTTTATTACTAGGTAGTGCAGGGTTTCAGTTGCAGCACAATATAGCTGGACATGAAACGGGATTTATCGCGCGAAAAAGCTCTGGAAAACAAGGACCGGCAATCGCATTTTTAGCGGAGTACGACGCTTTACCAGGACTCGGTCATGCGTGTGGTCACAATTTAATCGGCACAATTAGTGTTGCAGCAGCAATCGCATTATCAGAAACGCTTGAAGAAATTGGCGGGGAAGTTGTCGTGTTTGGTACACCAGCTGAAGAAGGAGGACCGAACGGTAGCGCAAAATCGAGTTATGTAAAGGCAGGCTTATTTAAAAATATTGATGCGGCGCTTATGATTCATCCGAGCGGAAAGACAGCGACAACGAGTCCTTCACTAGCAGTCGATCCACTTGATTTTCATTTTTACGGAAAAACAGCTCACGCCGCAGCTTCACCAGAAGAGGGAATTAACGCATTAGATGCGGTGATTCAGCTCTATAACGGTATTAACGCACTTCGCCAACAACTTCCGTCAGACGTGAGAATTCATGGCGTCATTACAGAAGGCGGAAAAGCACCTAACATTATTCCTGACTATGCCGCAGCAAGGTTCTTCATCCGTGCAGCAACGCGAAAAAGATGCGCGGAAGTAACAGAAAAAGTAAGAAACATTGCACAGGGAGCAGCGTTAGCAACAGGTGCAAAAGTAAAAATCCATCAATTCCAAAATGAAATCGATGAATTACTCGTAACAAAAACATATAACGATATTGTAGCGGAAGAACTAGAACTATTAGGTGAAGATGTAAATCGTAAAGAAAGAGTAGGGATCGGTTCAACCGACGCAGGAAACGTAAGTCAAGTTGTACCGACAATTCATCCGTACATTAAAATCGGACCAGATGATTTAATCGCACATACGAATGAATTTAGAGAAGCAGCACGTTCAGAACTTGGAGATAAAGCATTAATTACATCGGCAAAAGCATTAGCAAATACGGCGTATCGATTAATTACGGAAGAAGGGTTGTTAGAGAAGGTGAAGGAGGAATTTAGAGAGGTGCAGAGGAATCAAGGGTAAGGGGATTAAGGTGCTTTTTTCGAATAGAGATCTAATTCATAAGTAGAGATATAAAAAGAACATTGAAATATCAATGTTCTTTTTTGTTTACTAATCATTAATTTTATTGGCTTTTCTCATAAAGAAAAAACTTTTACTGTTAGCCGGGGATAATACGTATCCCTTTATTAGAACGACAATTTCTCCTCAAACTCACTCTTTAAAACAATTAAAGGAGACGATAATCCAAATTGCATTAAAGAGTCTAAAAATGTAGCGAGAGAATCCATCGAATCGCTCATGACCTTCATCATATAATTAAATTCCCCGCTAATTCGGTATAAATCAGTTACTTCAGGAGCTGCATTACAATACTGGATAAAATCAGAGCATTGGCTCGTTTTAAACATGATGAATGCTTGAATGTTTTTATTAATTTTTGCAGGCTCAAATTTCGTTCGATAAGCCGCTATAACTCCTTGATCTTCAAGCTTGTTAATACGTTCTTTTACAGCAGGCTGCGTCATGGATATAATTCGTCCTATTTCTGAAACAGAAATTCTCGCATTTTCATACAACAAGTTCATAATTTTATGATCGATTTCATCCAGTTTTACGGCGTTTTGCATTGTGTAGCCTCCTTATTTTTGTTTTATAAAGTAAATTACGAATTATAACTATAATATCATAAGCGAATGGACTAAATTACCTATAAATCTATATTTAAAATGATTGGTGTTTACATGAAAATATAAGTATAGGTTTTTATCAAACGGAAATTTAGGAAGGATGGAAAAAATGAAGAATCTTGATGGGAAAGTAGCGTTAGTAACAGGAGCGAGTCGCGGAATTGGCCGTGCGATTTGCGATGAGATTGGCGAAAGATGGAGCATTAGTTGCGATTCACTACGGCCGAAATAAGGCAGCTGCAGATGAAACAATTAGTGAGATTGAATCTAATGGAGGAAAAGCGTTCTTAATTGAAGCGGATTTCAATTCAATTGATGGTGTCAAAAAGCTAGTAGAACAGTTAAAGCATGAATTACAAATAAGAGTTGGTACATCAGAGATTGATATTTTAGTAAACAATGCAGGGATAGGTACACAAGGGACGATTGAAAATACAACAGAAGAAATTTTTGATGAAATTATGGCCGTAAATATTAAGGCGCCATTCTTTTTAATTCAGCAAACATTACCGTTACTACGAGTAGAAGGGCACGTTATTAACATTTCATCAGCGGAAGTAAGACTTGGTTTTACAGGGTCCATTGCATACGGTTTAAGTAAAGGTGCACTAAATACGATGACACTTCCTCTAGCTAAACATCTTGGAGAACGAGGTATAACAGTGAATACAATTATGCCTGGATATACGAAGACAGATATCAATGCGAAATTGCTAGATAATCCGGAAATACGAAATTTTGCTACGAATTCATCTGTGTTCGGACGAATAGGGCAAGTTGAAGATATTGCAGATGCAGTAGCATTCCTTGCTTCTTCTGATAGCCGCTGGGTAACAGGGCAAGTATTAGATGTTTCTGGAGGGTTTTGTTTATAGGGGTACTACTCCATACCCATTAAGCTAATCAAGTAAATTACTAGATATGAAACGATCCTCGTTTCATATCTGGTGATGTATAGAAAGGTAGGGATGCTAAAGAAGCCTATTCAAACGTGATTTTTTCGCTAGGCAACTTGAATAAGGGGGCTATTTTTTATTGTTACTGTAATCTAAAATAATCAAATTTTATTTTACAGTAACAATAAAATAAATTATTGACCGTGTGGTACAAAAAAGGGTATTCTATTCATGTTATCTTTAAAATAGGAGGGGGATACGATTGAATAAACGCGGCAGACCTCGAGAGTTTGATTATTCCTCAATTGTAGATGTTGCAATGAAAACATTTTGGTTAAGAGGATATGAAGGATGTTCTACACAAGATTTATGCAGTGATACAGGACTTGGAAAAGGAAGTTTATACAATACTTTCGGTAGTAAACATGAACTGTATGAACAAGTATTAGAACGCTACCATGAAATTGGGATTAGGGAACAAAAGAAATTGTTACATACTCCAATTCCAGTTAAAGAACGATTAAGTAATTTTTTTGAATGGGCATTGAAAGAAGACTTTGAGAATATGGATCAAAAAGGATGTTTATTGATTAATGCCAGTATAGAACGTGCTAAAAACGATTTAATGGTACAAGAAATTTTCTCGAAGCATGTTGAACTTCTTAAACAAGCTATTGAAACAGTGATGGAGGAAGGATTGCAAACAGGTGAAATTTCAAAGAAGCAATCAGCTGAGGAATTAGCTAGTCTGCTTTTAAGCAGTTATTACGGATTCCGTGTTCTTAATGTATCGATGCAAAATCGGATGTTGTCTGAACAAGTTATCAAAGGAACAGTAGAGTCTATTTGTGGCGCTTAGTGCGCTCTTTTTTCGCACTATTTTTGTACCGATCATTACAATAATGAATAAGGAGTGTTTTTATGTCATCGATTATTTATTTATTAGCTTTAGCAATCTTTTGTATGACTACATCAGAATTTATGGTTGCAGGTATGATGAATGAACTTGCTCTTGCATTCCAGGTTCCTGTATCATCTATTGGGTATTTAATTTCAGCTTATGCAGGAGCAATGGTAATAGGAGGCCCCATTTTAACTGCAATCCTCTTACGAATGCGCAGCAAACAAGCATTATTGTTTTTAATGTTCATATTTTTAATTGGTCAATCGCTCGGAGCTATTGCTTGGAACTATGATATTATGATGATTTCGCGTATTATAACTGGTATTGCTTCAGCTTCAGCTTTTGGAGTTGCGATTTCCTTTTCTGCGACATTGGTTCACTCTGATTCAAGGGGAAAAGCTGCATCAATTGTACTTGCAGGTTTAATGTTCGCAACTGTATTAGGTTTACCTATAACGACCGTTATTTCGCAATATTTTGGCTGGCGTATTAGTTTTGGGGCTGTTTCTGTTCTTGTGCTAGTATCAGGGATTATGATTCAACGGTTGTTACCATCATCTTCAAATAAAGAGCAATTAAATTGGAAAGACGAACTTCTGCGATTTAAGAATATTCATCTTTGGGCAGCGTACGTAACAAGTATGTTCATTATTGGTGGCACGTTTGCAGCATTTAGCTATTTCACTCCTATCTTTACAAATGTTACAGGATTTTCAAGTGCAAGTATTCCATATTTACTTGCTCTCTATGGTAGTGCGACGGTAATTGGGAATATAATAATTGGCAAGTTCGCTGATAAATTTACAATGAAAATACTTATGGGTGGATTAATTATATTAATCATAGCGTTGTCTTTATTTGCTTTAAGTGCAGAGAATAAATACATTGCAGTTATTTCTACGATTTTTATTGGTTTAACTGGTGTAGCATTGAATCCAGCTATGGTTGCGAGGGTGATGAAAACAGCTAGTAATGGAATAATGATAAATACCGTTCATAGTTCTTTTATTACGCTAGGTATTGTTATTGGTTCGTCATTAGGTGGTCTTGGGATCAGTAAAGGATATGGTTTTGTATCTCCTCTATGGATTGGAGCTTGTTTAGCTATCCTTGGGGTAATTTCGTTATTCCCATATTTACATAAAGGAAAGGCAGATTAAGATGTTTAAAATTTCTTTATATGAGGTACCGCCACATCACCATCAAGCTAATACTTTCATATATCCCTAAATTAAAAAATTCTTTTTCTACAGATAGCTATTCTGAGAAGCCGCTCATTTTTTCGTTTTGGGGGCATTTCTTTTTCTTAAGTTGATGGGTAGTATGGTGATCTCTATTAGACGATAGTGAATTAACAATTTCGGGGTTCAGTTCAACTTTATTCAAAATAAGATTTTTTTGCAGTAAAATCAATGTTAGTGGAACTTTTTTAATCAAACTTTTTTAAAAATTAACATAAATACTTGCAATGTTTAAATTAGTACTATATAGTTCTAGTTATGACAAAGGTAAAATTAATGAATCAAAAACGTGTGATTGAAGTAGCTGCAACATTATTTTTAGAAAAAGGGTTTGCTTATACAAGTATGGATGAATTAGTACGTGTAAGCAAAGTTTCAAAGTCTAATGTGTATTATCATTTTTCTAATAAGGAAGTATTATTAGAAGGAGTCGTTGATTATTGGATTGAAATGTATCAAACTGCAATTGATGACGTACTTTCTCAGAACCAATTTTTAGTTGAAGATCGTATCCAACTGTTTTTAAAGCAATTATCACAAGGAGTTCAGTCGAGAGAGTATAAGGGGAGCTGTCCATTTATTACTCTGTATATTCAAAGTCCTACACAGGCCACGCAAATAAAAGAAAAAATAGGTCTTTTTTTTACAGGATTACAAGAGAAAGTTTCTCTATTACTTAAACAAGGGGTAGAGAATGGAGAATTCAGAAATACGATTCATATTGATGAGGTTGCATCACTTTTTATTACAAATCTTGAAGGAGCGTTATTTATTTCAGAAACATTGAAAGATGCAACTGTAATCACGAAAACAGCAGATCATTTTTTAAAATTGCTTCGATAAAAGAAGCTTTTTTTTTACATCAAATTAGTGCTGATTAGTACTAAAAGACCTGCGGTAGTATGTCAACTGAAAAATAATATCTTTTGAAGTTATCAAAGGACAAATTGCTTAAAAAAGACATCACGAAACTAGACCAGTATTTTATGTAAAA